>DPVV01000306.1 GCA_003526525.1 Lachnoclostridium phytofermentans
ATAGAATCCGATGCAAAAGCCTGTATTTATATACGTTTTATACAAAATTGTATGCCTCAAATCAAAAATGTCTGTAGAAATGCTTAGCTATTTTTCATAAGATTGAACCATACAAAAGAGAAAATAATAGAACAATTAATGAAAAGTATAGGAGGAGGGTTTTTAATGAAGAAATTAAAAATGAAAAAAGTAGTTGCTTTATTACTAATCACCATGATGATCATGGGCGTTATGGGATGTAGTAAGTCAGAAAGTACTGGTTCGGAAAAGGTAAAGGATTCCACAAGTATTTTGACGGAACCTGGTACATATCCGATTGTGAAAGAACCAATCGAAATGACAATCTTTTGCTTGGCAATGCCAAACGTTGAGAATTTTGTAACTAATGATTTTACAAAATTCATGGAAGAGAAGACCGGCATTAAGATGAAATTTGAAACTGGTTCAAGAGATGATTGGGAAACAAAATTAAATCTTTCGTTAAGTACGAACGATTATCCCGATATCATCATGTATGTAAGTCCTAATATAGCCAAATACGGGGTAAAAGAAGGCATCTTAATTCAGCTGGATAACTATATTAATGAGAAAAATACACCGAATTACTTGGCTGCAATGGGGCAGTATCTCGGTGCTACAAGAGAAACGGATGGACATTTTTATTCGCTTGCTGGTCTGAATGAATGTTATCACTGCCAATATGCGAAGAAGATGTGGGTGAATACATACTGGTTAGAAAAGATGGGTGTTGATGTACCAACAACTACGGATGAATTTTATGATGTATGTAAGAAATTCCTAGAAATTAACCCGAATGGTATTGCGATTGGTGGAGCAAACAGTGGATGGCATGTGCGTTTTGAAGAGTTTTTAGTAAACTCCTTTACCTTTGAACCTGGTAAAACACAGCCTTACCGCGATGAGACTGCCGTAACGAAAGACGGAAAGGTCATTACAATCGCAAATACGGAAGGGTATAAGAAAGCATTAGAATATATGAACAGCCTATATGAACTAGGTGCAATTTATGATGGTAACTTTACACAGAATGGAGAACAATTAAGAACATTAGCTAATCAGGAAGGCGAACCAATCCTCTTTATTCCAACAGGAACAATATCTGATATGTTTGATGCAACAGGAAATAACGAAGCATACAGACACTATCAAGCAATGTCTCCACTTGCAGGTCCAGATGGTACTAGAAATGCAACTTACATGAAGTATTCTGGAGTAGAAGAAGGTTCATTTATGATTACGGATAAATGTAAATATCCAGAAGCTGCTTTAAGATGGGCTGATTTCTTCTTTACCTATCAAGGTTCTTTATCTGCACAGTTTGGTGCAGAGGAAGGAAAAGACTGGATGATGAATCCAGATGGTAAGGTTGGTCTAAATGGTGAACCAGCGCTTTATGAAATCTTAAATCCTTATTCAGCAGAAACTCAAAATCACGACTGGCAGGATGTTAATATTGCATACCGTCCAGCAATCTTTCGTTTAGGTCAGGCAACGGATGCGAATGTAGATGTTGGTACAGCAGAAGGGCTTGAGAAACTTTTATTTGATGCAACCAAGGAAAAGATGGAGCCATTTGCACAAAAAGGTGATTTGGATATCTTACCAACGTTAAAATTAACGGATGAAGAATCTACGAAGATTCAGACAATTGGTGTGGAAGTTCAGAACTATATTGAAGAGAATAAAGTTGCTTTCATTACTGGAAGTAAATCATTTGAAAAAGACTGGGATTCCTATGTGAAAGGATTTGATAATATCGGTTTACCTACTTTGCTAGAAGTATATCAAACAGCATATGATAGACAGATGGGTAAGTAAAAGAATGATATAAGAATCAAGGGGGCTGTTACATAAGGGTTAGCAGCCCCCCCATTTCTAAGGGAGGTTGACTTTTGAGAGCGACGATGAGTAGAGAAAAAAAGCATAAAATTAAAAACTCAAACTGGCAATTTTGGGTGATTATCGCAATCCCTTTGATATATGCGATTGTATTTGCTTATATTCCAATGGGAGGAGTTATACTGGCATTTAAGGATTATAGTATTAAAAAAGGTATTTTGGGAAGCGATTGGGTAGGCTTACGGTATTTTAAGCAGTTTTTGCTTTCCCCATCCAGTTCTAAAGTGATTTGGAATACCTTAGTACTTGGATTTTACAGTTTAATTGCTAGTTTTCCAATTCCGATTTTATTGGCGGTGGGATTAAATGAAATCAAAGCAGTAAAATTTAAAAAGACGGTTCAGATGGTTACTTATGCACCTTATTTCATATCAACTGTCGTTATGGTTGGTATGTTAATGCAAATGACAGATTTGCGTATTGGTATTATTAATAAGTTGTTAGGCTTATTTGGTGTAGGCCCAGTCAACTTTTTTGGAGATGTGAATATATTCAGAGGTTTATATGTTTGGAGTGGTGTCTGGCAGGTTACCGGATATTCTGCAATCATTTACATAGCAGCGCTTTCCGGAGTTAGCCCTGAATTAAAAGAGGCTGCAATTGTGGATGGAGCGAGCAGAATGAAGAGAATATGGCATGTAGATTTGCCGGCAATCCGTCCGACAATAGTAACGATGCTAATATTTGCTTGTGGTAATATGATTAACATTGGATTTGATAAAGTTTACCTTATGCAAAACAGTATGAACATAGCGAGATCAGAGGTTATTGCAACATTTGTTTATAAGGTTGGTCTAGTCAACGCTGATTATGGTTTCTCCACAGCAGCAGGACTGTTTCAGTCTTTAGTTAGTTTTCTTATGTTAATTACGGTGAATAAGCTTTCTAAAGTAATTACAGAAACTAGTCTGTGGTAAAGGGGGGAGCATATGAAAACAGAAAAGAAGAAATTTTC
>DPVV01000487.1:0-2006 GCA_003526525.1 Lachnoclostridium phytofermentans
TACGTTTTTTATAAAAAAGGGCTTAAAAAATGGAAAAACCAATCTATATATAGAAATAACTAGTGGCTTTATAGTCAAATCAAGGTATAAAACTAAGAAATATATATAAAAATCTAAGAAATATAGTATTTACGCATTGACATTTATATGTTATTATATTAACAAGGTGATATTTTCTCATAATTTTGGAGAGTTATCATTCATGGCTCGGAAAATGCAGGAGGGGGGAACCCTTACGCAAACGTTGCTTTATACGATCATTAGAACATAATTTTGGTGGAGGATGTATCTATGAGAAATAATAAGAGATGGATTGCCGTTACGGCATTAGCAGGAATTACTGCTGCAGCGCTAATTACTGCTGTCGTTGTGAGAAATAATCTGAACAAGGAAGCGGAAGGAGCAATAGCTATTGTTCAACAAGGAACCGATATGGGTATTAAACAAGTTCAAGTATTAAAGGATAAAGCAGGAACTGTTACCGGTTATACAGTGAATGTAGAATCCAAAGGTTTCGGTGAGACTCCAATGGAGTTAGCAATTAGCTTTAACGCTGAAAAGGATACAATTACAGGTATTGAAGTGGTATCCCATACTGAGACTGATGGGTTTGGTGCAAAAATGACACAGCCTGAATTCTTAGACCAATTTAAGGGTGCTAAGCTACCAATATACATTCCAGGTGTTAGTTTAACATCTGCTTCTTCTAAAGTGAAAGAAGTTACAACTATGACTACAACTTCTTCTGCATTAAAAGATGGAAAATATGAAGTAAAAGCAAACGAAGCAAGCAATGGTTATACCAGCCAAGTATCAATGACAGTAGCTGGTGGATTAATCACTGAAGTAGTTTGGGATTGTGTTGATGCGAATGGAAATTTAAAGAGCGTTCAAGCAATAAATGGCGAATATGTGATGACAGAAAAAGGACCGAACTGGGCAGAGCAAGCTGAAAGTTTAGCTCAGTATGTTATTGAACATCAAGGATTAACAGGTCTAACAATAGATGAGAGTGGAAAAACTGACGTTGTAGCAAGTGTAAGTATTTCTATCAGCGATTTTGTAGCACAGGTGGAAGAGTGTTTAACACTCGCTTCAAGTGCACAGGTATTAAACGATGGAACATATGAAAAAGTAGCTACAGAGGCTCATAACGGCTATACAAGTAGTGTGAAATTGACTGTTTCCGGTGGCAAGATTACAGACGTAATTTGGGATTGCGCTGACGCTGATGGAAAATTAAAGAGTGTTCTATCTCAAAATGGCGAATATGTTATGACAGAAAAAGGCGCTACATGGAATGAGCAAGCTCAGGCTCTAGCTCAGTATGTTATTGAGAAACAAGGTACAACTGGTCTTACTCTTGATGAGAGTGGAAAGACAGATGTTGTAGCAAGTGTAAGTATTGACATTACGGAATTTGTAGATCAGGTAGAAGATTGTCTTCGTCAGGCATCTGCACAGCCTGTTGCATTAAATGATGGTACTTATGATATTGTAGCAGCTGAAGCATACAACGGATACACAAGCAAATTAAGCTTAACAGTAGCTGGTGGTAAGATTACGGATGTTGTTTGGGACTGTGAAGATGCAAATGGAAACTTAAAGAGTATCCAGTCACAAAACGGTGAGTATGTGATGACAGAAAAAGGTGCTACATGGAATGAGCAAGCTCAGGCCCTTGCACAGTATGTTATAGCAAATCAGGGAACAGCTGGTCTTACTCTTGATGAAAGTGGAAAGACGGATGTAGTTGCTACAGTAAGTATTTCTATCAATGAATTTGTAGATCAGGTAGAAGAAGCTCTTCGTCAGGCTGCTGGTGTGAAAGAAGAAGTTAAATTAAATGATGGTATTTTCGAAATCGTAGCACCTGAAGCAAACAACGGTTACGTAAGTAAATTAACCTTAACAGTAGCTGGCGGTAAAGTTACAGATGTAGTTTGGGATTGTGAAGATGCGAATGGAAAATTAAAGAGTATCCTGTCACAAAACGGTGAGTATGT
>DPVV01000487.1:2165-2546 GCA_003526525.1 Lachnoclostridium phytofermentans
TGTGATGACAGAAAAAGGTGCAACATGGTATGAGCAGGCTCAGTTACTTGCAAAATACGTTATTGAGCATCAAGGAACAGCTGGACTTACCTTAGATGAGAACGGAAAGACAGATGTTATTGCAACCGTAAGTATTGATATTTCGGAATTTGTAAACCAAGTAGAACAAGCACTTCGTCAGTCTGCAGGTGAAGCGGAACCAGAACCAGAACAACCTGAAAAAGAAGAAGAAAAAGAACCAGAAGTAGTGGATGGTACTAAGGTAGATGGTATCTCTGGTGCTACGATAACTACAAAAGCAATCTTATCGGCAATTAACAATGCATATGATTATATTGTTAATTATGTAAATGAGTAATTTATAAATTATAGGAATAGGAG
>DPVV01000584.1:0-948 GCA_003526525.1 Lachnoclostridium phytofermentans
GATAAAAGGTGCGTTGTATGGGGCGTGCGTGTTGGTTATCGGAAGATGTTGGTTGTTGCGGTAATATGGAATAAAAGAAAAAAACAGAAAGCGCTTCGCTTTCTGTTTTTTATTCTTTTTATTCTTGTGCAAACTTTGCAATCGTTTCCTTAATCATATTTTCAACCAGCTCAGCGATTTCAGTGGATTTCATTCCCTTATAATCTTCATAATAAAGTGGTCTTAAATAATGAATTTGAACCGTAATCTTCTTAATAGAACTCGTATCAAAGGCCTTGAACGAATCAATCAGTGCAACCGGTACAATTGGGCAACGAGCGTTCATTGCACTTTTAAAGCTACCGCCTTTAAATTCTCCAATTTGATTTCCTTTTTTACTTCTAGTACCTTCTGCAAAGATAATGAAATTTTCACCATCCTTTACACGAATGGTCATATTTTTAATTACAGTCATAGACTGACGAATATCTTCACGATCGATAATCTCTGCCTGTAACAATTTAATTACGTCACGAAGGAAAAAGATGTCTTTCACTTCTTTTTTCATTACAGTAACAAAAGGACGTTCATGAGTCTCCAAAAATGCAAGTGCATCAAAAAGACCCTGGTGGTTTGGGAATAGGATATATCCGTTTTCCTTTGGAAGGTTCTCTAACCCGTGGCAATCTATTGTTACTCGGCCTCTACGGTTAGCAACCGGTGCATTTTTATGAAGCCATGCATAACGTTCAAAACGGTCATGCTGTTCTATGTTACACAATCGTTTTAATTGATAAAACCAGACGGGTAAACTGAAAAAGCTACGTAAAAGCATGAGAAGAATTCTCTTCATACGATTGCTCCCTTCATATTCTGATAACTTAGTTTAGTTCATAACCCTTTAACATCCGTGCACGACTTGGATGTCTCAATTTACGAAGTGCTTTTGCTTCAATCTGACGGATACGT
>DPVV01000584.1:1081-2733 GCA_003526525.1 Lachnoclostridium phytofermentans
TTCAATCTGACGGATACGTTCTCTGGTAACGTTAAATTCTTTTCCGACTTCTTCCAAAGTACGGCTTCTTCCGTCTTGTAAACCAAAACGTAGTATTAAAACTCGTTGTTCACGCTCGGTTAACGTATCTAGCAGTTTTGATATCTGATCTTGCAATACAGCATAGGAGGCAGCATCTTCTGGTCCCATAATCGTATCATCTTTGATGAAGTCACCAAGATGGCTATCGTCCTCTTCACCGATTGGTGTATCAAGGGAGATTGGGTCTGCAGATACTTTAAGAATTTCACGTACCTTTTCGATAGGGAGGTTCATTGCATCTGCAAGTTCCTGCTCGCTAGGTTCGCGTCCTAATTCTTGGAGAAGATTTCTTGATACTCGATATGTCTTATTGATAACTTCTGACATATGTACCGGTATACGTATGGTACGGGATTGGTCGGCAATGGATCTTGTGATTGCCTGTCGAATCCACCAGGTTGCGTAGGTACTAAATTTATATCCTTTGTTATAATCGAATTTATCAACTGCCTTGATAAGTCCTAAATTTCCTTCTTGAATTAAATCAAGGAAAGAAAGTCCTCTTCCTACATATCGTTTTGCGATGCTGACTACCAATCGAAGGTTTGATTCGGCAAGAATTTGTTTTGCCATATTATCTCCAGCTTCAATTTTTTTCGCAAGCTCAATTTCTTCTGCAACAGAGAGAAGAGGGTAGCTGCCGATTTCTTTAAGATACTGCTTTACTGGGTCATCAGAAATAGTTGACGCCATAGAAGATAGATCTTCTGCATCACCTAAGATATCAGAATCATCTTCTAATTCGAGTAGGGCATCCTCGTTAGGCTCATCCTCATCGGTAGGATTAAGCACAACAATATTGTTTGCCTCAAGGTACTCATATATTTTATCAATCTGTCGTACATTCAGATTTAATTCTTTAAAGAAATCATTCACTTTATCAACTTCAATGACACCTTTATTATCATTCGCAAATGCTATTAATTCTTTCAGGCGTGCTTCAAAGGTATTTACTTGTTCTTCCATGAGAAGGACCTCCAGTATTTTCGTCTTGGGCGAAAAAAGTCACCAAACAACATTATATCACAGAGTATGTCTGTTGGGAATAAAATCTTTTCAAAAGGATTTATAAAAATCTGGAAATGACCTGTTTTCTTTTCATAAATTCTGGTAAAACACAATATATAGTAGTAAATAATGGAATCAACTCCAATATGTTGACTAGTATATGAGGATGAGGTATAATTTTTAATGTCGATATGACATGTCGAACAAATACACGAAAGAGAAACCATCATCTGGTAAAGTTACATAGGATGCTTGTGAAAACGACAAACCATATTGTACTTTTTGGATATGATAAAATACAAAGGTTAAAATAGGAATAGACGGTATATAACGTTTTTCCAAAAAATACGAAAGAGAAATAACAAACGTTACAAAGTACTTTAATAAGGAAGAATTCGAGAATTCACTAAACTAGAAACACCAACCACGAGGGGCTGCCACTGAAAAGTGGCAGTTTCTTTTATTTGTGATAAGGAAAAATTTGCAAAACGTGCTCTTTCATGTTAACAATAGTTTTGAGAGCTTTTGCAGAGTTCTTTCTATAATATATGTTTTATTTACTA
>DPVV01000122.1:0-749 GCA_003526525.1 Lachnoclostridium phytofermentans
TGTCTATTGTAAATCCGACACTAACACTACCGAATAATATCAAAAATATTGTTGCTAGAATATATCCCTTGGTCTTTTTATTTCCATACCGTAGTCCGTTCCAAATTTTATTCATTCGAAGCTCCATCCCATAAAATAATTTTTTCTGACTGAAGCGATTCTTTCACCATAATAACTCTTTGGTTTTCAGAACCTCGGAAACGAAGATTGATATTTTTCTTTTCCTCTACAAATTTCCCATCCACCAACACATCAAGGTAAGATAACATCTCTTTTGTCTCTTCATGTTTCACAGCCATCTTACCTAATATATCGGCATCTAATAGATATCCACTATAGCACCAGATAGTTTTTGTTGGATACATTTCTTTTACTCTTCGTAATAGCGGAAGAAGTCCAAGCTGATTCGTTAATTCAAACGGTTCCCCACCAAGTAAAGATAATCCAGCAATATATTCTGGCTTTAATAAGGTAAGAATATGTTCGATCACTTCTTCCGTAAATGGTTCTCCGTAATGAAAATCCCAAGCAACTTCATTAAAGCAACCCTTACAGTGATGGGTACAGCCGCTTACAAATAAAGAAACTCTTACTCCTGGACCGTTTGCCACGTCAAATGGCTTAATAGTAGCATAATTCATGATGTCACCTACCCAAATTTAATAAATTTTATTCTTAATTACAATACGATTACGCTAATTTTTAAGTGATTACAAACAAGATGAATTGCAAGCCAATTCACTTGTCAT
>DPVV01000122.1:863-16221 GCA_003526525.1 Lachnoclostridium phytofermentans
CAATTCACTTGTCATGAATTAATAAAAACAGAGTGTATCACTCTGTTCTTACTAATTGTACATTATAAAACAAGCCTTTAAATATGAAGTACTCTTGCATTAATTTCTTTTGTTTTTCCCTTGTTCCAGAAATTTTCCCCTAGATAACCACAAGTTCTACGAGTTACATTCATCTTTGCATGGTCTTTATTTCCGCAATTTGGGCACTCCCATTCAAAGTCCTCATTAATTTTAATCTCACCATCAAAGCCACAAATATGACAATAGTCTGATTTTGTATTAAATTCTGCATATTGAATATTGTCATAGATAAATTTCACGATCTCTTCTAATGCTTCCAGGTTATGACGCATATTTGGAACTTCTATATAAGAAATTGCACCACCACTGGAGATTACTTGGAACTGGCTTTCGAAAGTGAATTTGCTAAATGCATCAATATCTTCACGTACATCCACATGATAAGAGTTTGTATAATAACCTTTATCTGTGATGTCCTTAATTTCACCAAAACGCTCTTTATCAATTCTTGCAAAACGATAGCAAAGAGATTCCGCAGGAGTTCCATATAGTCCAAAACCAATTCCGGTCTCTTTCTTCCAGGTATCCGCTGCATCTTTGAGGCGATTCATAATACGAAGTGCAAATTCTGTTCCCTCTTTCTGTGTATGGCTTACCCCTTTCATAAGCTTCGTTACTTCATATAAGCCAATGTAACCTAGAGAAATGGTAGAATAACCATCGTGTAATAATTTATCGATCGTTTCACCCTTTTTTAATCTTGCAATAGCACCATACTGCCAGTGAATTGGGCTAACATCAGATATGGTACCTTCCAATGCTCTATGTCTGCACATAAGTGCTTCAAAACAAAGTGCTAAACGTTCCTCTAAAAGCTGCCAGAATAACTCTTCATCCCCATTTGCAATAATACCAATCTGAGGAAGATTCAAACTGACAACGCCTTGGTTAAAGCGTCCTTCAAATTTATATTCTCCATTTTCACCCTTCCATGGAGATAGGAAACTACGGCATCCCATACATGAGAATACATTGCCTTCATAATTCTCACGCATTTTCTTTGCAGAGATGTAGTCTGGATAGAGACGCTTTGCGGAGCATTTTACAGCAAGCTTTGTAATATAATCGTATTTACCGCCCTTTAAGCAGTTATGTTCATCTAGTACATAGATTAATTTTGGGAAAGCTGGAGTAATGTAAACTCCCTTCTCATTCTTAATTCCCTCCAAACGCTGACGAAGAATTTCTTCTATGATCATTGCATTTTCTTCAATGTACTCATCATCCTTATCAAGATTTAAGAAAAGAGTAACAAATGGAGACTGACCATTTGTGGTCATTAAAGTATTAATCTGATATTGGATTGTTTGAACACCGGAACGAAGTTCATCCTGTACTCTTTCCTGAACAAATTTCCCAATTACTTCTTCGCTAGCTTCGCCGTTAAACAAAGATTCATAGCGTCTTCTATATTTTTCCATACTATAACGAAGATACTTCCCAAGATGACGAATGTCTACAGACTGTCCGCCATACTGACTACTTGCTACTGCAGAAATAATTTGTGTCATAACGGTACAAGCAACTTGGAAACTCTTTGGCGTTTCAATTAGCTTCGCATTCATTACAGTACCATTTTCAAGCATATCCTTTATATTAATCAAGCAGCAGTTAAATATGGACTGAAGGAAATAATCTGCATCATGAAAATGTAGAATTCCTTCCTCATGAGCTTTTGTAATCTTTTCTGGTAATAACAAACGTTTTGTTAAATCCTTCGATACCTCACCTGCGATTAAATCACGTTGTGTGGATGCAATGACAGCATTTTTATTCGAGTTTTCCTCCATAACATCTTCATTGCTATGTCTGATTAAACTCATGATGGACTCGTCTGTCGTATTCGCTTTTCTTACTAACTCTCTGCGAAAACGATAGATAATGTAGGTTTTTGCTAATACAAACTTACGCTCTGCCATTAATTTTTGCTCAATCATATCTTGAATTTCTTCAACATACATCGTATCCTTCTTAAGATGTTCAATACCTAGAATAATTGCTTCAATCTTATCCTCGGTAATTTTTTCTTTAGGATCCACCTCATCGTTTGCTTTGCGAATTGCAACTAAAATCTTATTTCTGTCATAATCCGTTACCCTACCATCACGCTTAACTACCTTCATATAACCTATCCTTTCTCGATTCTAAAATATTTGTCTTAGGTATACCCCCAAAATGATTGCCCCTTATTTTCCACCCTACGATGGATGGTAATAAGAGGCTCTTATAATTAAATATTCGCAATACGCTTACGCTACTTGCTCATAACCTCATTGCCACTACGTGGCATTTCAGCAGGAGCTTGAACTCCTGCTGAAATCAGGAAAGTTCCTTCCCTGATGAGGTTAAATTATGCTTCTTTTTAAGTACAACGAAAGAAATCTTAAAATATTAACTTATACATATTATAGCATAGTCAAAAGGATAAGTCTACTATATATTGTTTCTTTTTTAGATTCCAATAACTAGATATAGTGGTTTTAAATTTTCTATCTATTCTGAATTATTCTTATGATACGTGTAGTTTTCAGTATTTAAGTGACTAAAATACTATTATGATAACCTCATTTTAAAGTCTTCATAGCCAAATTGTTTGACAATTACAATTCCTTCTTTTTCTGTGTATGCAATAATAGAAGGTAGGTTAATTCCATTAAATGTATTATTTTTTACCATGCTATAATGAGACATATCGCAGAAGACTAATATATCCCCTTCCTTTAATGGCTCATCAAATGAATACTCTCCCACAACATCGCCTGCTAGACAGGTTGGTCCTCCAAGGCGGTAAGTATAAGCTTTTTCTCCAGCCTTAGAAGCTCCTATAATTTCTGGACGATAAGGCATTTCAAGAACGTCAGGCATATGACATTCCGCGGAAGTATCTAATATGACGCATTCTCCATGTTCTCCGCAAACATCTAATACCTTAGTCACCAAATATCCCGTATTTAAGCCAATGGCTTCCCCTGGTTCTAGATAAACTTCTACCCCATAAGTCTCTTTGATATGAAGAATAGAAGAAATCAGACCCTCCACATCATAATCTTCTCTAGTGATATGATGTCCTCCACCAAAGTTTATCCACTTCATCCTTTTTAATAGGAAGCTAAACTTCTCTTCCACGACTTTCAAGGTTCGAACTAGGACATCTGAATTTTGCTCACACATGGTATGAAAATGCAAACCTTCCAATCCTTCTAAATCCTCTTCCTTTATATTATCAAGGATTGTACCTAATCTTGAGCCATTCGCACAAGGATTATATAATTCAACCTCAATTTCTGAGTATTGTGGATTCACTCTCAATCCACAGCTTACCTTCTTCCCTGATTTTTGAATCACTTCCTTATATTTAAGCCATTGTTTCGGTGTATTAAATACAATATGATCACACAGTGAGATGATTTCCTCCATCTCAGATTCTTGATAAGCAGGATTAAAGATATGCACTTCTCCTCCCATTTCTTCTTTTCCAAGCTTTGCTTCAAATAAGGAGCTAGCTGTAGTTCCTGCCAAGTAAGAACCAATCAACGGATAGTAATAAAACATAGAAAATGCCTTTTGTGCTAATAGTATCTTACAACCAGTTTGGTCCATGATACTCTTTAATAAGGATAAGTTTCGTTTTAGTAACCGCTCCTCTACAACATAGGAGGGGGTTGGAATTTGACTGAAGTCGATCTGTTTCATAAATTACCTCATTTCTGCGCTACTTCTTTTTCTAAAAAAGCTGTTGCAACTATAGAAATTGCAACAGCCCAGCTGCCTTTAGTCTACTAATACAGGATTAAAATTTTCTTTCCAAGGAAGTCCAAAGCGATTTAATTCCTCCATAAAAGGATCTGGATTAAACTCTTCGACATTATATACACCTGGTTTCTTCCACTTCCCGGAAAGAACCATCGCTGCACCAATCATCGCAGGAACTCCAGTGGTATACGATATCGCCTGAGATCCCACTTCTTTGTAGCATTCCTGGTGGTCACATACATTATATACATAATAAGTAACTTCTTTTCCATCCTTTACACCCTTAAATATACAGCCAATATTGGTTTTACCCACCGTACGTGGTCCAAGTGTTGCTGGATCAGGTAATACTGCTTTTAAGAACTGAAGCGGTACGATTTGCTTGCCTTCAAACTCGATTGGTTCAATCGAAGTCATGCCGACATTTTCAAGACACTTAAGATGTCTTAAATAACTCTCTCCAAATGTCATAAAGAAACGGATACGCTTAATCCCCTTAATATTAATTGCTAGGGATTCTAACTCCTCATGATGAAGAAGATACATATCTTTTTGTCCAACTTCTTCGAAATCATATACTCTCTTAATCTCCATTGGCTCAGTCTCTACCCAGTTCCCATTCTCCCAATAGCTTCCGTTTGCAGAAACTTCACGGATATTAATCTCAGGATTAAAGTTTGTGGCAAATGGATAACCATGGTCGCCACCGTTGCAGTCTAAGATATCAATCTCATGAATTTCATCAAAATAATGCTTCATCGCATAGGCAGAGAAAACGCCTGTGACACCTGGGTCAAAACCACATCCAAGAACTGCTGTGATACCAGCCTTTTCAAAACGTTCCTTATAGTCCCACTGCCACTTATATTCAAATTTTGCCGTATCCAAAGGTTCATAATTTGCAGTATCAAGATAATCTGTCTTGGTCTCAAGACAGGCATCCATAATAGTTAAATCCTGATATGGAAGTGCAACATTTATCACGATATCCGGCTTATATTCCTTAATTAATGCGACAAGCTCAGGTACGTTATCTGCATCTACTTGTGCAGTCGTAATCTTAGTTTTACCGCCATCTAACTTATTCTTTAGGGCATCACATTTTGATTTCGTTCTGCTTGCAATACAGATATCTGTAAACACATCAGAATTTTGACAACACTTGTTTACAACAACACTTGCTACGCCTCCGGCGCCGATAATTAATGCTCTACTCATTCTAGTTCTCCTTTATCTCTACTAAAATTTACATGAAATCTTTCTTAATTCACCTACACTCAAGGTACCGAGTACATTTTGTGTGAACCTACATTTCTCAAATACTAACTTATAACTAACTTACCTTTTTTCATACCGCTTTAATCCAATTGCTATATACAAATTTTTTCTTTTGCTTGCTTCTTCAAAGTTTTTCAATCTATTTGCTTAAACTTTTATCACATTTTCTATTCCAGGTGAAAACGCTTTTATTCCACTAACATAAGCATCATCTCTCGAAGCAGTTTACATGCCAAAGCTGTGGAAGCTCCACTTTGGTCATATACTGGTGAAAGCTCATTCATATCTGCTGCTACCACCTGTAATCTAGAAACTTTTTGTAAGGCATCAAACAACTGTGTGAAGGTGACACCGCCAGCCTCCGGTGTACCCGTTCCCGGAAATACAGAAGGGTCAAGTACATCCAAATCAACCGTAAGATAAACAGGCACCTGCTTTCTTGCCAATTCATCTACCACAGTATCCAAGGTGTGAAAATCAAATCTACAGGTAGTAACGTGTTCTTTTCCGAATAAAAACTCTTCCCGATCTCCGCTTCGGATTCCAAACTGATAGATTTTTTGATCTCCTACTAACTCATGGCATCTTCTAATCACTGTTGCATGAGATAGTTTTACTCCAAGATAATCCTCTCTTAAATCAGCATGAGCATCAAAGTGTATGATATGCACATTTGGATACTGCTTTACAATCGCCCTCATTGCCCCTAATGTTACTAAGTGTTCTCCACCAATCATGAGTGGAAACTTTCCGTCCTTTAAAACTTTATCAGTAAACTCCTCTATCAAGGAAAGTGGTCTAACAGGATCTCCAAAAGGAAGTTCTAAATCTCCCCCATCAAAGATACGATAATCAGTCAAATCTTTTTCCTGATATGGACTAAAGGTTTCTATTCCATAACTCTCATTTCGAATTGCAGCACTTGCAAATCTTGTACCAGGACGATAAGATGTGGTTCCATCGTATGGAGCTCCAAACAATACCATCTCACTTTCTTCATAGTTAGCATCACAACCTAAAAAGGTATATATGTTTTTATTCATTACTGCCCAACAACTCCTTTACGTAATTTGGTAGATAAAAACACCCTTTGTGCAAATCTGTATTATAATACCTGACAGGCAATTTAAGATCATTCCATTTCCTGTCGTTTAAGTCCTTAATCGGGTCATATTTCTTCGAGGCAAATCCAAATAACCAATGCCCGGATGGATAGGAAGGAATATGACATTGATACACTGTACTTAACGGAAATACAGCTTTTATATGACGGTGTGCTTTTTGTACACTTCCGGAATGCTCATTGTAGAATGGGCTTTCATGCTGATTTATTAAGATTCCGTCATCATGAAGCGCCTTATAGCAGTTTCCGTAGAATTCTCTTGTAAATAAACCTTCTGCAGGCCCGAATGGATCAGCACAGTCAACAATAATTAAATCATATTCATCTTTTTTTCCGCGGACAAAACGCAATCCTTCTTCAAAATGCATCGATACTCTTTTGTCATTTAATTTACAAGCCGTAAAAGGCATATACTCTCTGCATACTTGTACAATTTCTTTATCAACTTCCACCATATCGATATGCTCTATCGTATCGTATTTTGTTAGTTCTCGTATCGTTCCTCCATCTCCTGCTCCAATCACAAGGACATTGCGGATATTCGGATGAACAGCCATAGGAACATGCGTTATCATCTCATGATAGATAAATTCATCTTTTTCTGTTATCATCATTTCCCCATCTAATACAAGTACACGTCCGTATTCGTAGGTTTCGATAATATCGATTCGTTGAAATTCACTTTCTACACTAATTAGCTGCTCTTTCATCTTGATAGAAAAGCGTACATCTTTTGTGTGTTGATCTGTATACCAAAGTTCCATATATTACCTCTTTTCTTCACTACTCAACTACATTGATATTTTCAATCTTCATATCCTGTGTACCAGTCATGAAGCAGCCTTTTTCTTTTGCATATGCGATATGATTTAAAATATCTTCCGTAATGCGTTCTCCCGGTGCAAGAAGTGGTATCCCTGGCGGATAGCACATTACAAATTCTCCACAAATCTGCCCGTTGCTTTGACTAATTGGCATGGAACGCTTTTTGCTATAAAAAGCTTCCTGTGGTCCCATCACAATTTGTGGATTAATATATTCATGGTCAAACATTCCTGCCTTATCTTTCTCATGAAGTCTCTTTATCTCTGAGAGTGCTGAAATCAAACGTTCTATCTCAAGATTTCGATCCCCGAAAGATATAACAGCCAGAATATTACCAATATCACCAAATTCAATCTGGATTCCGTAATCATCTCTTAGTAAATCATAGACTTCAATTCCTGCTAATCCGATATTTCGTGTATGTATCGAAAGCTTGGTTGTGTCAAATGCATATACGGTATCCCCATCAATCAATTCTTCGCCAAAGGCATAATAGCCTCCAAGTTTATTGATTTCTTCTCGAGCATAAGTTGCAAACTCTATAGTTTTATCAAACATGTACTTACCGTTTAAACTAAGATTCTTTCTTGCGATATCTAGGGATGAAAGAAGTAGATAAGAACCACTCGTAGTCTGTGTAAGGTTAATAACCTGGCGTACATAATCAGCATTCACTGAATTTCTTGTTAGTAAAATTGAACTCTGCGTTAAGGAACCACCTGTTTTATGCATACTTACCGCAGACATGTCAGCCCCTGCTTCCATGGCAGAAACCGGTAGTGAGTCATGAAAATAAAAATGCGTTCCGTGAGCTTCATCAGCTAGTACAAGCATGCCATGCTCATGTGCAATTTTAACAATTTCCCTGAGGTTCGAACATATTCCGTAGTAAGTTGGATTATTTACAAGAACCGCTTTCGCATCCGGATTTTCCAAGATTGCCCGTTTCACATCCTCCACTGACATACCGAGAGGAATTCCAAGCTCTTTATTTGTTCCCGGGTTAATATAAACTGGAATTGCCCCACACACTACTAAAGCATTAATTGCACTTCGGTGTACGTTTCTTGGCATTATAACTTTATCCCCACTTTTACATACAGCCATAATCATGGCCTGAACTGCCTGGGTGGTACCATTCACAATAAAAAATGCTTCGTCTGCACCAAAAGCTTTCGCAGCTAACTCTTGTGCCTCTTTTATGACAGAAACCGGATGACAGAGATTATCCAATGGTTTCATAGAATTCATATCAAGACTTAATGTCGTGTCTCCCAAAAAATGTTTTAACTCTTTATTTCCACGGCCTCCTTTATGGCCAGGCACATCAAAATGCGCCAATCGATTCAGTCTTTGTTCCTCTAAAGCTCTGTGGATAGGGGTATCCTCTTGAGTTAATGCCTTCATACTTCTCATACATCCTTCCTATTGTCTTAACAAAGAATTCCATAAAAATACTTGCTAATTATTTCCATGTTCCGCCATGCGTTGATTTAGTATACATGATGAAAATATTTTTTGCAAGAGTAATATTAAACTCCATTCTTAGTATTACTGTTACTTTAGCCTATGTTTTTTTAGTTTTTAAAAAAAGTAGAGGTTTTACTAACTCCTAAATTTACTATTACTATACTTAATTTTTCTTTTAAATAAGCTGTTTTTATAGTTTCCATAGTAGACTTCAAACTTTTTTAAAAATACTCAAAAAATTTTTTTCATTTTTATCAAAATACATAAACTCTAAAAATATATATGAAACATAACTCGGTGAGTTTTTAGCCTATTTTGAAATATAATTAGACAACAATTGTGATTCACCGACCTATAGTGATTTTTAAGAAAACCCTACAAAAAGGAGCTTTTACAAAATATAATTACTTATTTTGCAAAAGCCCCTCATACTAATAAAACACTTTTCTATTCTACACGTATCAGATGGATTAACATAGATTTAAAATCCCCCCAAAGACCAGTAATATCAATTCCAGCCTGCATATACGCATCACCCGTCTGAATGAAATCCGTCCCTTCCCAAATGTAGTTTGCATCTGGATCAAGTCCTTTGAGATAAATCCGATGGGATTGGAAATTAGGACGAGCGAATACCTGCACGTAGGTTACAAGTGCTTCAGACTTATTCTTTGCTACTACCATATAGCAATCTCTGCATGGATCATCAAGAACGGAGGAAATACGATAATAGTCTCCAGTTCGAACGAGATCATTGTATTTATGATATAATGCAACTTGTTCCGGAATCATCTCTTGCTCTTCCTTCGATATTTTCGTTACATCAAGTTCATAACCAAAGGTACCAGCCAAAGCTACATGTCCTCTTGTCTCAAATGGAGTGTTACGACCTACCGTATGATTTGGACAATCACTCACATGAGCACCCATACAGGAAAGCGGATATACCATAGCAGTTCCGCGCTGAATCTTTAAGCGCTCCACGGCATCAGTATCATCGGAGCACCATATTTGTGGACTATAATATAACATTCCAGGGTCAAATCTTGCACCTCCACCGGAACAGTTTTCTAGTAATAAATGAGGAAATTCTATGATTAGTCTCTCCTGTACTTCATATACACCAAGAACATAACGATGATTTAACTCACCTTGATTCTTAGCTTCTAGGGCATAACTTCCAAGGTCACAAAGCGGTCGGTTCATATCCCACTTTACATATTCAATATTGGCGCTATGCAAAATCTTACTAATCCTTTGATAAATAAAGTCACGTACTTCTTTTCTAGAGTAATCAAGAACTAATTGTTGTCTGCTTTGACTAGGTTCTCTTCCTGGAATCTGAATCGCCCAATCCGGATGCATTCGATAGAGATCAGAATCTGGTGAGATCATCTCAGGTTCGATCCAGATACCAAATTTCATTCCAAGCTTATTTACCTCATGAACCAAATATTCTAAACCACCAGGTAACTTTTCTTCATTTACAACCCAATCGCCAAGCGCACAATCATCATTGTTTCTCTTGCCAAACCAGCCATCATCCATTACTAACATCTCTATGCCAAGCCTAGAAGCATTTTTTGCAATATCAAGTAATTTCTCTGTTGTAAAATTAAAATACGTCGCTTCCCAGTTATTAATTAAAATCGGTCTTTTCTTATCTTTGTACTCTCCACGAATTAGGTGATTACGGTAAAGGTCATGAAAAGTTCTTGACATAGTACCAATGCCTTCTGTTGAATAAACCATAATTGCTTCGGGTGTAGTAAACTCGTCCTTTGGTTTTAATTCCCACTCAAAATCAACAGGATTAATCCCCATCTGTACCCTTATTAAATCAAATTGATTACGTTCCGTTAACGTTGTAAAGTTTCCGGAGTAAACAAAATTAACACCATATGCTTCACCAGCATCCTCAGTCGTATTTTTCCCAATAACAGCTAGAAATGGATGTTCCTGATGTCCAGATTCACCACGAATACTAGATACACCTTGAGTACCATGCCCTATATCTCTTCGTTCTATCTGCCTCTCTCGTGCCCAAGACCCATGTAGCGTAATCATTTCATACCCCTTATCTGGTAAATCAAGGGATAGGGACAATGCCTTCGTAAGCATAATGGAATCATTTGACTCATTTTTTATTCTAATATTCCTTGCTATTGCATCAACATATTCAAACACTGTATAAGAGAGCACTATTTCAAGATTTAAACGCTTATCCTCACCTATAATTTCAAGTGTTGTACAACTATCCTCTTTTCCAAAGGTAGCAGGTAAACCAGGCAGTTTTGGTTTTCCAGGGTAAATTTGATGACTTTTATATGTAATACCAACCGCACGATGTCCGGGAACGGTTTTAACCTCTAATGCCGACTGTCTAAAATCTCCGATTCCATGAGTTGGATATTCCTGAGGAAATGAATCCATAAAAGAGACCCGATCTCTGTTTTTACGGGATGGAATTGGTCCCATAAGTATCTGTTTCCAAAAAGCTAAATTTGTATCTTTCAATTTCTTACCATAGTACACATGACCAATAAATCTTTCCTCATCAATGAGGCCAATCATGTAAGTCGTATTCAGGGTGTCAAGTTTAAAAATACATTCCTGCTCAGAATATGTAATTCCCATAATATCCTCCTGAATGATATGTATTTAGAAAGCCTAAAAATCAGGCTTTCTAATGCCTTCAAATCTACAGTTTTATTTTATTATTGTTTTGCCTTCAAAGAGTTGGGTATCATTGCTTCTGTACAATACTGCATAATTGCCTTTCTGGTTACAATACCAATGAATCTGTCATCATCATCTAATACTGGAACAAAATTTTGATTCTTTACCAAATCAACCAATTCCTCAATCTTTTTGTCTGCCCCTACCGCACAATGGTTCTTTCTACGAACAATTTGTTTAATTTTTACCTTATTAAAGTTTTCAGGGTCTTCTTCCCTATGTTCCAATACATACCATAAAAGATCCCCTTCTGTCACTGTTCCAATATATTTCCCATTCTTATCTATCATTGGTATAGCAGAATAACCGCGCTCCCTTAACGTCTCAAGCGCCTGTCTTACTGTAAACGTATCAAAGATATACGCTACCTCAATTTTGGGGGTTAAGAAGAATAGTATATTCATCGTATAGCTTCCTCCTGCTTGTCTTACATCACCATGATTATAGCACTTATTAGGAAAACAGTAAAGGAAACTATCCTGTCTAAATTCTTAAATATCCTGTCTAAATTCTTAAAAAATAGAAAAATGTAAGTACTAACATCTCTATTTTTTTAAAGAATAGGATAGTTATTATTAATACAAGAAAACGGGATCAAACCCTAGGAAACCTCTGATTTGTCCCGCTTTATAAATAGTTGTCTGTTATATAGATTTTAAGCGTTTCTTTATCTTTTGTATCATATTTTTTGTATCATATTTTTTGTATCATATTTTTTGTATCATTTTTTTGTATCATATTTTCTTTTGAATCATATTCACTTTGTCTCTATAAATATTTTCTTAAGTATTTATATTTTCTTATGTATTTATATTTTCTTATGTTTCTATATTTTATGTTTCTATATTTTCTTAGTGCCTATATTCTTTTTACTAATTTGTAATATTGTTCAGCAACAATTCTTCCAATAATAGCTAACGCTAAGCTTATATACACTGTTATATTAAAATGTAATTGTATAGCAGCATAACCACTTTTTACATTAAAGAATGGATCAATAATATTTAAAATTAGAACTGAGGATACTAATCCGATAATAATTGTAGTGAAAGCTCTTCTACAACTCTCCCCATGTCTCCACTCAAATTTCAACTTTAATCCCGTTACAAAACTAGATATTGAGAGTATTATACCAACCAGATAGAATATTAATGGAATTGCCCCCATAACAACGAATGAGCTACCGTCTGCAGTTTCTTTGTAAATTTTATAGAGTAGTTTCCAAGAGTCCCATATATAATATTGCGTGTGACTTTCAACAATACCTGCTTGATGGTATAAATCAATATAAACTAGCTTGAACATCATTATGATAGGAGTAACTATGGATAATACTAATAATACATAATAGATTTTGTCTAATGTCTTCATATTTGTCGCTTTTCTGTCATTACTTAAGTTATTCCACTCATCATCTTTGTTCCTTTTTGACATTGCAATTCCTCCAATCTACCTTTTCATTTCATGTAAACGCTTACATGCATATTATACATAATTTTTAATGAATTTACAATATATTTATTACATATCAACAATCTTATTTACAGTATTTCATTTTCTTTCCATTTCATTGTACAAAACATCTAAATAATTTTTTTTCCTATCCTAATGTTATTAAAGAAGATAAAACCTATTTGAGAATAGATAATGATAATAAGAATAATAAAAAGGACGAGCTTTATATTCCAAATGCACTCTTTTGCTACAAATGGAATATTAAGTTCGTCCCTTATTCATGACAAGGAAAAGCTCGAGGAGCGTACTTTTTCTTGCTTCTCTTTCTTGTTTCTCTATCTTATTTCATATTTTGTGCTTGCATGGCTGCCTGCATTTTCTTTATCTTTTCCTGTAATAATTCATATGCAATCTTTGTATCAGTAACATCTAATACAGTCTCTTCCATAGGACACATTCCATCTCCGGAACGATTCACAATGTAAGGAACTAATTCCTGATACTCATATTCAATGTTAGCCTTTTGCAAGCATTCCGTTGCATGTTCACTGATTACCTCTGCATGAAGATAGGATATCCCTCCCTCAATTAGCAACAGAGCTGCAGCTTTACCAATTACTTTATCTGCAACATAAGCACCACGAAGTAATTCTCTATTTTCTTTTAGAAGCTCCATAATTGGAGCTATCCCTCTTTTTTCTGAAGTAGACCATTCCCCTTCTTTATATAAAACGAAAGAATAGCCCCCTTCCTTTAACTTTTCTGTAATTTTATCTTTCTGATCCATAAAATAAACCACTCTTTCTACCTTGATAAACAATTGGAGGTATCAGTACTAATTGTATAAGAATTCCCGGTATACCTTGTATTGTTGCATTTACTGCTGCAATCGGTCCCAACATCTGAAGATGCAATAACTTAGTTGCAACGAACAAAGATAACGCATAAACTGCTCTTCCTGCTATCATCGAGGTCACTAAGGATAGGTAAATTCTAATAAGAGGTTTTTTTATCCTTAAGTTACGATAACATAATCCAGCTACGAATCCATAAACTGCTAATTCTAGCACCATAAATGGCAATCTTTGCATTGGTGGCATTCCAGTTAGTAAAGAACTAAGTGCTGGTGTTAACCCACCTACAATTATTCCCCACCATGGTCCCATAAAGAAACCACAAAGTAGTACAGATATATGCATAGGTAATAATATACTACCAGTATTACCTATCGGTATAAAATGAAATGCTTGTGGTATTATAACTCCTAGGATTAAAAATACCGCACTATACACAAGTTGTTTTGTTTTGGTCAAAATTATTCTCCTTCAAAGCATGTCGCTACTTTTTTCATTACATCACTAATTGGTATTGCCTGTGGGCATACCTGTTCACACTTTTTACAACTTCTACAGGAATCTGCTTTGATTTCTATTTCCTCATAGACTTCTTTTGCAGCATTCATTCCTTTCGACACAGTTGCGTTATATGCTTCAAATGTTTTTGGTATATCTAATCCAAATGGACAAGGCATACAATAAGCACACTTAGTACATGATACCAGTGCCATGGTATCATAAATACGTTTTGCATTTACATACATCTCTTTTTGGTCGTCGGTTAGCATACCAATCTTAGACCTGTTTGCATACTCTATGTTATCCGTTGTCTGCTTCATTGTACTCATACCACTTAATAATAAGCTTACTTCTTTCCGATCCCATAGAAAGTCCAAAGCCCATTCCACTGGTGTTTTTTCTTTATTTAACACTTCTAAAACATTCTGTGGAGGGTTTGCAAGTTTTCCACCAAGCAAAGGTTCCATAACAATAACTGCAAGCCCCTTAGAAGCCGCATATTCCATTCCTTCTATCGTTGCTTGGTTATGAATATCAATGTAATTCATTTGAATTTGACAAAAATCCCAGGAATCATAACTATCCATTATGCTTAAAAAAGCTTCTGCATTATCATGAAAAGAAAATCCTATGTAGCGTATTTTTCCCTCTGCCTTAGCCTGCTCCATCTTTTTAATTAAATCAAATTTTTGAACAACATTTTCAAATCGTTCTTTTCCAATTGCGTGCAATAGATAAAAATCAATCGTCTCCACTTGTAATTTACTTAATTGTTCGTCTAAGATTCGATCAAAATCCTCTGGACATTTAATTTCCCAAACCGGGCACTTTGAAGCTAGATATGTTTTCTCACGATAACCATCCTTAAGCGCCTTACCTACTAATACTTCACTCATTCCTTGATGATAAGGATAAGCAGTATCTACATAATTAACCCCCTCATCAATCGCATGGCGTATCATTTGAATCGCTTCTTCTTCATGAATTGTACCATCTTCTAGTACAGGAAGCCTCATAGTGCCAAATCCAAGCGCTGAAACCCTAACCCCTGTATTCCCCATCATTCTATATTCCATGTGTACCTCCAATCTAGCGCATTACTTTTGCGCAATATGTTATTCTTCTTTTACGACTTTTAAAACGAAATGGCTTTGCAAATCCCCCATTGATGATAAACAAAAAAGCCAACCACTAAGACTCAAAAGAAGATTTTCTACTTCTTATTGTAAGTCTTAGAGTTGGCTCTAAGTCAAGTACTTTTTCATGATGAAATGTAAAA
>DPVV01000485.1 GCA_003526525.1 Lachnoclostridium phytofermentans
CATCATGTTCAACTCCTGGTGAACAATTGTAATACCTGCATCTTTTGCTTCCCGTGGATTTTTAAATTCGATTTCTTTCCCGTCATAAAGAATCGCCCCTGAGTCTTTGCTATAAATTCCAGTTAGAATCTTCATCAATGTCGATTTTCCAGCACCATTTTCACCCATAAGTGCATGTACTTCTCCGGTACAGAGTTCTAACCTCGCATCATTTAAAGCTGGTACTCCTGAAAAGGCTTTATTAATACCCTTCATGGTAATAATAACGTTATCCAAAGTCTTCACCCTTTCCTTTGTTGTTCATATTTACTAACTTTTCTATAGTATAGAGTATTTAATTGTGTATTTTAATAGATAAATCTATGAAAAAAGGTTAAAAAACTACTTTTAAAGTAGTCTTTTAACCTTTTCACTAGGAATCAATTATTCTTCATTGAATGGAAATATTAACTTTTGGTTCATTCCAACAAACATGTTATCTTTTGTGATCAGAGCACAACCAGAATCTAATTGCTTTGGGACATATTCATTATTTAGAAGCTTCATCGCTTTTTCAATCCCTAGATATCCTATGTTAAATGGCTTCTGTACTACCATTGCTTCAAAGATACCTTCTTCTAAATATTGAATTTGTTCCATTGAACTATCAATACACACTAACTTAACTTTTGATTCCAATGACAGATCTTTTATTGCTCTTGCTGCTCCTGTCGCTGAATATTGATTAAGTCCAACAATAACGCTAATGTCTGAATACTTCGTTAGTAGCTCTACAGTACCTTCATACGCTTTGTCATAATTAGAATCACAATAGTAAATAGCTTCAATTTTATTGCTATCATCACTCAGTCCGATTTTAAGTCCTTCTTCACGGTCCATCGCTGTCTTCGAATTTTTCACAAAACTAATGACACCTATTTTCCCACTCTTTCGAACCAAATTTTTGGTAACCGCACCTATTCTTATTCCCGCTTGTATATTATCCGTAGCGACGGTAATATCTGCAATATCTTGTTTCATTCCAGAATCTATTATGACTAGCTTAATACCTGCATCCTTTATTTCTTTTGCAGCATCATATGTTTTTTCATAATCTGCAGCTGCCAATAATATTACATCGGGCCTTCTCTTAATTGCCTCTTCAATAAGTTCATTCTGTACCAGATAATCCTCTTCTTTCTCAGGGGCCATAAACTCTAATGTTATCTCATATTCCGAGGCTGCCATCTCCGCCCCTTCTACTAAGACACTCCAAAAATCGCTGGAATCATCTAAAACTTTGGGGATGCAAATCATATAGTATTGTTTCGGTTTTTCTAAAGACCTTATGTAACTAAAGAACGCAAGACTTAATACGAATAACATAATTGCACTGATCAAAAATACTTTCTTTTGTTTCACTATAACCTCCAATCCTGAGTTTAACTTTATAGACCCATTCTTTTTGGAAGAGTAATCATTACTTTTGTCCCGTAGCCTTTTTTACTCTCAAAACTTAATCCAAACTCTTTCCCATAGTGGAGTTGTATACGATTGTGTATATTCCGTACTGCCACACGATTGGTTTTATGTGTAGACTTTCTTTTTTCAAATAGATGAGAAATTTCGTATTCATCCATCCCAATTCCATCGTCAATTACCTGAAGGACCACCATACTTTCCGTTTCATAACCATCAACCAAGATTGTTCCTACACCTTCCTTATACTTCACACCATGGTATAAAGCATTTTCTACTAACGGTTGTAAGATTAATTTAATCACATAATAGTTTAGAATAGATTCTGGAACTTGAATGTCATAATTCAGTTGTTCTTTGTAACGCATTTTTTGAATGACAAGATAATTCCTTACATAGTCAACTTCCTGCCTAAGCGTTACTTCTTCTGCTTCATTGCTGATACTTTGACGAAATAGTTTTGCTAAAGATGATGTCATCGTTACTACCTCTTGATTCTTACCTTCCTCCGCCATCCAAACAATGGAATCCAAAGTATTATATAAGAAATGAGGATTAATCTGTGCCTGTAAAGCGCGAAGTTCACTCTTTCTTTTTTGCTCTTGATCTTTTACTCTCGCTTCCATCAGTTCTTCAACGGTCTGAATCATAATGTTATACGATTTACCTAAGTTAGCGATTTCATCACTACCATAGGTTTCTACTTTCTCGTGGAAATTTCCCTTTTCCACTTCCTTCATCGAATCTCTTAATTTCTTTATAGGTTTGGTTATCGCCCTTGATATCAGTATGGATAGTAACATAGCGATAAGAAGAATAACCACCGTACTAATGAAATAAAGTTTCTGTGTCTGTGTTCTTTGCAAGAATAATTCCGATACATTGGCAACACCAACTGCTGTCCATCCGGTTTTTACCGACCTAGAAATCACATAAAGTTTTTTATCTGTTCCTTCCGTTAGGAAATAACTCTCCTTACATTCCTTTACTTCTAAAGTCTTCTCATTGATCAATCCATTATAGATCAGTTGTTGTTTGGGATGATAAATAATATTTCCTTCTTCATCAAGCAAAAAGATATAACCTTTATAGCCTAAATTTATTTTTTTACAAAGATTATTAATAACATTGTAATTTAAGTCAACCAATAAAGCCCCAATCACATCACCACTTTTTTTGTCTTTGATTGCTCTACTTAAACTAACAACCCATTGATATTTTCCATTCACAATATTTTGTACATGAGAGGAAGAAATATAAATCTTTCCATTTCCTTCAATTGCTTTTTTGTACCATTCTTTTTGTTTTACATCGAGGTAAGGATTAACCTCATCCACCCCTTGATTAAGTATGTATCTGCCATTGGTCCCAATGATTGCGAGATTTGTAATATCACTTCTTATGTCTAGAATTGTTCCAAATTGATTCATTACACGCTCTCTCGCCAACTGCCTGCTATCTAGTTCCTCATAATCACTATTTAAAAAAGTATGTACGTCCGAATCCATCAATACCAATTGTGAGATATTTTCCATATAACCAATATAAGAATCAACATCCGAATTCATTTGATTAATGAGCTCTGTTGTATATTCCATTGAATTCATAACAACAGAGTTTTCTGTATAAGTCATAGATATCCTAGTCGCTATAATAATCATTGGAATTATCAATATAAGAAATGACACTAAAATCTTTGACCGTATTGTCTTAAATTGAAAATTCATCGTTTAACCCTCAATCATTCTTTTAGCAAATTCTTTTGGAGTCATCTTCGTTGCTTTTTTAAATGCGATGTTAAAGTAATGAGGATCACTAAATCCTACTTTTAAAGCAACTTCATAGTTCTTAAGGCTTGTATTTCGTAATAGTAGTTTTGCCTGCTCTAAGCGTATTTGATTTAAGGTATCTAAAAAAGTCTCTCCAGTGGATGCTTTATAAATCGAGCTAAAATACGATGGGCTGATTAATAGTTCTTGACAAAGAATAGATAAACTTAAATTAGGATTGCTATAATGTTTATTCAAATAAGCCTTCGCTTGTGCAACTAACTTTTCGTTATTACTTTCCTTCCCAATACTTAACTGACATGCTATTTCATTTAGATAGTTCTGTAACAGCTTCATTGCTTGCTCTAAGTAAGGTGCTTTACTAATCTGTTCTAATATGTCGTTTTCTTTTGGTATTTGACTATTATTTTTCATATCTGCTTCTTCTAATAACTTACGGGTTAACATTATAATCCTTTGAGATCGGAAGAGCG
>DPVV01000121.1 GCA_003526525.1 Lachnoclostridium phytofermentans
GCTTAAGTTATGCAGATAAGCACTAAAATTAAAGCTTAAGTTATGCAGATAAGCACTAAAATTAAAGCTTAAGTTGCGCAAATAAGCATTAAAATTTAGCTTAAGTTTTGCTGATAAGTGATTAAAATAAACCTTATGCTATGCAGAAATCAATATAATTATAGGTTACGTAATACGGAAAAGATAAAATCAGCAGACATTACAACAAATAAAAAAGATGCACAGATTACTCTGATTTTCTTCGGTATAAGGTCCGTCCGATAGTTCAGTCGTGGATGGATGTATTTTACTAAAAGAACTCCTAAAGCTCCAAACAATAAGGATGCTAGCAAGCAGATACGGCCATTTAACTGGATGGTATAGTTAGAATAATCCCACCATCGGCGGTTAAATAATAGTTCAAGTACCAGGGAAGTTGCATATTCTAACGCTGTTGTAACTAACATACTAAGTAAGAATAGGTTTGCTTTATTCATACGTTTATGTAGGCACAGAATAATAAGTAGGGCTCCGAATCCATAGATCGGAAGATATGGCCCAAATAAAAAACCTCGCTTAACTAATTCACCTGCTTGTATGGAACAAACTATTGTTTCGTAGCACCAGCCAAAGAGACTGTATATAAAAAGCCATATCATGTTATTTACATACCACATAGGACTCTCTCCTTTGTAAAATTTTTTTTTAATAAAAACCTTCATAAATTTTCATGTTCCAAATATGGGGAATTTATGATTATTTTGTATTATATGCTGTAAAAACATAAGTGTCCATGGATGTAAGGAAAGCCTAATGGAATTCTAATAATTTATTAAGACTTAGAATGGACTTATCTGAATTCTTGGCAACTATTGTATAAAACAAGTATAAAATGTATAATTATAACATAATAAGTAAGATGGAAAAGATGAAAGAAAGGAAGTAGGTAACATGCAAAAGATTGAAATTATGTTAGGCAACGAAGCAATCGCAAGAGGTGCATATGAGGCTGGTGTGAAAGTTTCAGCAGCTTATCCTGGGACACCGAGCACAGAGATTAGCGAGAATATAGTGAAGTATAAAGAAATTTACAGTGAGTGGTCGCCAAATGAGAAGGTTACCATGGAGGTAGCCATTGGTGCCTCAATTAGCGGTGTAAGAGCTCTTGCTTCTATGAAACATGTTGGTGTGAATGTTGCCGCAGACCCTTTATTTACTATTTCGTATGCTGGAGTTAATGGTGGATTAGTACTCGTTGCTGCGGATGACCCTGGATTATATAGTTCACAAAATGAGCAAGATACCAGAATGGTAGCAAGAGCAGCAGGGGTTCCGGTATTAGAACCCTCCGATAGTGAAGAAGCGAAAGAATTTGTTAAATTTGCATTTGATATGAGTGAGAAATATGATACGCCAGTAATTGTTCGTACAACAACGAGACTTTCTCATTCTCAGGGAATGGTTAATTTATATGACAGAATCGAGGTAGAAGACAAAACCTACGTTAGAAATCCAGCCAAAAATGTAATGATGCCAGGAAATGCAAAAGCTCGTCACCTTGTAGTTGAAGAACGTACGAAACAAATGATAGAAGAAGGCTGTGATTTTCCAATAAATCGGATTGAATTTAATGATAAAAATATTGGTGTTATAACAAGCGGTATTCCATACCAGTATGTTAAAGAAGCGCTACCGGAAGCATCGGTACTTAAACTTGGTATGGTTAACCCACTTCCAAGAAAGTTGATTGAAGAATTTGCAGCTTCTGTTGAAAATTTGTACATAGTAGAAGAATTAGATCCTGTCATTGAAGAACAAGTTAAATCATGGGGAATCAAAGCGATTGGTAAGGAAATACTTACGGTTCAAGGAGAGTATAGTGCTAACCTATTAAGAAAAGCAATTAAGAAAGAAGAAATTGTGATAAAACCAGTAGCGCAGGTCCCAAATCGTCCTCCGGTTCTTTGTCCAGGATGTCCACATCGAAGTGTATTTTCTGTATTAAAAAAATTAGGAGTACATGCGGCTGGTGATATTGGATGTTATACTCTTGGTGCTGTAGCTCCATTAAATGTTGTTGATACTACGGTCTGTATGGGGGCTAGTATCAGTACCTTACATGGTATGGAGAAAGCAAAGGGAAAAGAATACATAAAGAATTGGGTTGCTGTCATTGGTGATTCTACGTTTCTGCATACAGGAATAAATTCTTTAATTAATATGGTTTATAACAAAGGAACAGGAACTGTGATGATTTTAGATAACTCTACAACAGGGATGACAGGACATCAAGAGCATGCAGCAACTGGAAAGACCCTAATGGGCGAAGAAACGATAGCAATCAGTATTCCTGATTTATGTCGTTCTCTCGGAATTAATAATGTTATCGAAGTGAATGCTTTTGATACCAAAGCTTTAGAAAAGGTTGTAAAAGAAGAAGTAGAGAAAGATGAAATCTCAGTAATAATTACCAAAGCTCCTTGCGTACTTCTAAACAAAAAATTAAGTAAAACACAGTGTAACGTAGTTTCCATCAAGTGTAAAAAGTGTGGAATGTGTCTAAAACCTGGATGCCCTGCAATTACAAAGAAGGAAGATGGTGTCATGATAATCAATGATACCATGTGTAATGGATGCAATCTATGTTTTGAACAATGTAAGTTCGGTGCAATAGAACAGATGGAAAGATAGGAGGAAAATCACCATGGAGACAAAAAATATTATGATAGTTGGAGTTGGTGGTCAGGGTACCTTACTTACCAGCCGAATTTTAGGTGGAATTACTAGGAATGCAGGTTATGATGTTAAGCTTTCAGAGGTTCATGGTATGGCACAACGTGGAGGCAGCGTTGTTACGTTTGTTCGTTATGGAGATAAGGTATATGAGCCAATCGTAGAGGAAGGTCAGGCAGACGTTTTAATTGCATTTGAACGCTTAGAGGCAATGCGCTATTCTCATTTCTTAAAGAAGTCGGGTGTTTTAATTGTGAATGATCAAAGAATTGATCCTATGCCAGTAGTGATTGGAAATGCAGTATATCCAGAAAATATCATAGAGAATCTTGAAAAAGAGAATAGGGTATTAAGAGTGGATGCAATGACTGAGGCGAAGAAGCTTGGAAACCCGAAGGTATTCAATATCATAGTTCTTGGTATAGCAGCGGCTTATATGGATTTTACAAAGGATGATTGGCTTACTGTAATTGAGCATACGGTACCGCCAAAGACCATTGATATCAATAAAGATGCTTTCCTAATTGGTTATGAGATGCATCAATAAAACTTCAAGGGGGAAGTGTGAAGAGAATTTCTAAGGCGCCAAAAGACACCACCTAAGAAATTCTAAAACTTCACACACGAATTTGTACTGTTGTCCAAATTCGCAAAATTGCGACAGAATGGAGGTTTCGTATGATTCAACAGTTATCTGTATTTGTTGAAAACAAAGTAGGAAGTCTTAGAAAAGTAACAAGTGCATTAAGTGAGAATGGTATTAATTTACGAGCAATTTCTGTATTTGACTCACCAGATTTTAGTATTTTACGAATTATCATAGATGAACCTGAAAAAGCAAAATTGGTACTTTCTGGTAAGGGGTTTGCGGTTAAAGTTTCAGATGTACTTGCAGTTGAATTAATGGATAAGCCAGGGGATTTGAATCGAGTGCTCGCTATTTTAGAAGACCACAATCTAAGTATTAATTATATCTATTCCTTTGTACTTCGTGGAGAAAAAGCACCATTAATGGTACTAAGTATCAATGATATGACGAAGGCGGAAGAAGTATTACGAGATAATAAGGTGTGTGTAATCGATTAATTATTAGGAGGAGGCACGAATGATTTGGAACGAAGCAAAGGAATGCATGAGCCGTGATGAAATGCAAAATCTCCAAAGCAAACGGCTCATAAAGATGGTAGACCGGGTTTATCATAATGTGGAATTCTATCGAAAGAAAATGCAGTCTATGGGCTTAGAGCCGGGTGATATAAGGGGAATTGAAGACTTAAATATGCTTCCCTTTACAACAAAAACAGATTTACGTGATAACTATCCATTTGGACTTTTTGCAATACCGCAGTCGGAAATTGTACGTGTTCATGCTTCTTCAGGTACCACTGGGAAAGCGACTGTAGTTGGTTACTCCAGAAGAGATATTGAAAATTGGCAGGAATGTGTTGCAAGAGTATTAGCTATGGCCCAGTTAGGAAAAGAGGATAAGATACAAGTATCCTATGGCTATGGTCTTTTTACTGGTGGCTTAGGACTACATTATGGAGCGGAAAAATTAGGTGCAACTGTTATCCCAATGTCATCTGGAAATACCAGAAAGCAAGTCACAATGATGGAGGACTTTGGTTGTACTGCGATTGCATGTACTCCATCCTACTTATTACATATAATAGAAGTATTAGAAGAAGAGGGAACGATTGACCGGATTAAGTTAAAAGCGGCAATTTGTGGTGCAGAACCTTGGACTGAAAACATGAGGAAAGAAATTGAATCACGTCTTCATATTAATGCACATGACATCTATGGACTTAGTGAAGTTATGGGACCTGGGGTAGCAGCGGACTGTGAATATCATGCAGGGCTTCATGTATATGAGGATCATTTCATTCCAGAAATTTTAAATCCAGATACCTTAGAACCATGCAAGGAAGGCGAGATAGGAGAGTTGGCATTTACAACGATAACGAAAGAAGCCCTACCACTATTTCGTTATCGCACCAAGGATTTAACAAGCATAAATTATGAGAAGTGTGAATGTGGTAGAACACTTGCAAGAATCTCACGCTTTAAAGGACGTACGGATGATATGTTAATTATTCGAGGCGTTAACATTTTCCCATCACAGGTTGAGACAGCACTTTTAGAACTTGGAGAAACAAGTCCTCATTATTTGATGATTGTCGATAGAGTAAATCATCAGGATACTTTAGAAGTATGGGTGGAAGTGGAGGAACGTTTCTTCTCCGATGAGATTAAAGAATTAGAACATCTCACACTTAAAATCGCATATGTATTGCAACAAGCGTTAGGTCTTTCGGTTAAGGTTAAATTAGTAGAACCAAAGACCATAGAGAGAAGTGAAGGAAAAGCAAAGCGAGTAATTGATAAACGTAAATTAAACTAGAAGGAGGTTTTATTTTGGCAATTAGACAATTATCCGTATTTATTGAAAACAGAACAGGAAGACTGGAGAAAGTAACAGAAACCCTGAAGGATAATGGGATAAACATTACCTCCATGAGTTTAGCAGATACAAGTGAATATGGTCTGCTGCGTATGATAGTGTCAAATCCTACGGAAGGGAAAAGAGTATTAAAGGAAGCAGGATTTTCAGCAATGTTAACCGATGTATTAGCAGTAAAGCTGCCAAATAAAATAGGGATGCTACATGAGCTGCTAAAGGTATTGGATGATGTTAATATTGAATATATGTATGCTTTAGCGACAAATGAGAATGCATCGATGGTAATTAAAATATCAGATATTAATAAAGGGATGCAATTCCTTTCTAAACATGGATTTGAACTAGTTGAGGAAGAAACAGCGTATACAATTAACAATTTAACGTCATAAGGGAAGTCCCTTTCTTCTTTTAGCGACTATCGCTGTTTCTCTGTCGATTTACTTATACATCGATTTATCTATAGCATAGATTTCGGAGAAATTAAATTATACGAATGCTCGAAACTTTTTTGGTATTAAAATATTGTAGGGTTATTCTTGGAAAGTATCTCCACGAGAAGAAATAGGTTTGGCTGTCACAGAAATTAATATTTTCTTGTGACAGCTTTTTTATTTAATTAAAGGGTAGAAATAGAATAATCATTTTCTTCTATTAAAAAATGCGAAAGAAAGCAATGAATTACATGATTTCCTTCGCAAAATAATCATAGTTAAGACTGGGGTAATATAATGATTATTGCCAAAAGTAAGGTGTATCGATAGAATGATAAACGACAGAAGGTTAGTATTACTTTCTAGAAGTAACTTCTCCTTTCATAAATAAATTCCATTCTTGAGGAAAGTACGTATGAAAGGAAAGTTATTGTGAAAGTAAAAATAAAAGCGGGATCGATTACGCAGAAATGGAGTTAGTATGATTGCACTAGATGGACTATGGAAGTTTAGAATTGACCCCCAAAATGAAGGTATTACAAATCATTGGGAAAGAGAGAAATTTCAAGATTGTATTCGTATTCCTGGAGTATTACAGGAACATGGGTTTGGAGAAGAGGTGTCCCGCCAGACTGAATGGGTGGAAGGATTAAGTGATCCTCTGTGGTATCTACGAGAAGAGTATCAGTATGAAAATGAAGACAAGGTCAGTATCCCATTTTTAAGCCAGCCACCAAAAATCTATCGCGGAAAGGCGTGGTATCAGACTACAATCAAGCTAGAAGATATCATAGAGGGGAAATGGTATTCCTTATACATAGAAAATACCAGATGGAGAAGCCATGTATGGTGTGATGATACGTACCTTGGAGATGATTTTAGCTTGTGTACTCCACATGAATTTTCTCTTGGTTTTTTAGAAAAGAAAGAGTATAAGCTTACCATTTGCTTAGATAATAGTATGCAACTTCCTTACCGTCCCGATGGACATGGTGTTTCCGATGCACTTTCGGCAGGTTGGAATGGGATGGCTGGAAGGGTTGAGTTACAAAGTCATTTGGCAGTTGCTATTAAAGAGGTGAGAGTATTTACGGATATAGATCGTAAGAGAGCCACCTTTGAAGTAACAATACAAAACCATACCAAAGAAACAGAGAAGGCATCGATTGCAATAGGGAGTGAAAACGAGAGAAATTTGCAAACTTCTTCTCATAGCATGGAGCCTGGACTTACGGTTATGTGCCAGGAAGGGGTCACACTTGTAACTTTGACGAAGAACTATAACCAAGATACAAAACTTTGGGACGAGTTTTGCGCGAACCTTTTGAAGGAAACCATATCCTTAACGAGTGTTTATGGTACGGAAACTATAGAGGTTACATTCGGTTTTATACAGGCAAACTCAGAAAATGGACTATTTCTTGTAAATCATCGCCCAACATATTTTAGAGGGACACATTTTGGAGGAGATTATCCTTTAACAGGATACCCTAATTGTAGTTTGAAATTCTGGCAGAAAATTATGAAGGTATTAAAAGAATGGGGGCTAAACTTTATGCGCTTTCATTCTTATTGTCCACCAGAAGCTGCATTTGTGGCAGCTGATAGGGAAGGAATTTATCTTCAGGTGGAATGCGGAATGTGGAATAGTTTTGAGCCTGGAGATTCGATGTTAGAGGTTGCAAAAATGGAGGCAGATAGAATTCTTTGTGCATTCGGATATCATCCATCCTTTGTGATGCTTTCTCCGACCAATGAACCAAAAGGAGAATGGTTAGGGCCTTTGACAGAGTTTGTTGAGTATTGTAAAACGATTGATTCCAGAAAATTATATACGATTCAATCAGGTTGGCCATATCCAATCGAACCTGACCAGGTGAAAGGCACTGATTATCTTTATTTCCATCGTTCTGGCTTTGGTTTAGAACCGGGAGGAACCATAAGAAATTCTGCGGGATGGAAAGGATCGGATTACAGAGAGTCTCTTAAGAATGTAACACTTCCGGTTATCTGCCATGAACTAGGGCAATGGTGTTCTTATCCTGATTTTTCTATTATTGATAAGTTTACAGGATATCTGTCTCCAAGTAATTTTGAAGTATTTAGAGGTTCTGCTAAAGCACATGGAGTGGAACAGTACTCCAAAGAATTTCAATACCACTCTGGTAAATTACAGAGTTTGATGTATAAAGAAGAGATTGAAGCAAATCTTAGAACGCCTCATTTGTATGGCTTTGAGTTGTTGGATCTACATGACTATCTTGGTCAGGGAACTGCCTTGGTTGGCGTACTGGATGCTTTTTGGGGGGAGAAAGGATATATCAGTACAAAGGAATGGAAGCGGTTTTGTTCCAAGACAGTACCGCTTGCAAGGATTCCTAAGTATGTTTATGAAGTAGGAGAGACTGTCACAGCTTCTGTTGAAATCAGCCATTTTGGAGAAGCAGAACTGAATCAAGCTATGGTATCCTACGAACTAAGAGAAGGGACTACGTTAATTGAGAAAGGTATCCTAAAAAGATTTGATATTCCAATCGGAAAGAATATTGAGGTGGGTACTATAAAGGTTACGCTGCCAAGCAATCAGAAGTCTTCTGTTTATGAGCTTTGTGTTTGCATTGAGACACAAGAAGGAGAACATTTTGTTAATAGCTGGAGATTATGGAGCTATCAAAATATTTACAATGAATCCAATGAATCCAAGGATTCCAAAGAATCTTGCAATGTTTTTTATACGAAAGATTGGGAAGTAGCAAAGGGGGCATTGGAAGAAGGGAAAAAAGTTTTATTTAATCCGAGCGCAGATTCTCTAAGCTATGATTGCCCGAAATTACAGTTCAAACCTGTCTTTTGGAATGCACAGATGGGGCCAACTTGGGCGAGAGGCTTAGGCATTATGTGCGATCCTGCTCACCCGGTATTTCGTCAGTTTCCAACCGAGTCCTATGCAGAATGGCAGTGGGAGGAAATCTTAGATGGCGTACGCGGAATCAATCTTAGTTGTTTCGGTGGAGAACTTACTCCTATCATTCGTGTAATAGATGACTGGAATCGAAATTATCCATTGGCACTCATGCTAGAAGCTAAAGTTGGGAATGGAAGTCTATTTATGACTACGGTGGATTTTAAGTTAGAAGTGGAGGAAAGAAGATCACTGGTAACATCTACACTTCTTCGAAGTATCCTTCATTATATGG
>DPVV01000500.1:0-312 GCA_003526525.1 Lachnoclostridium phytofermentans
TGGTTGAAAATAACGACCAAAATAAGATAGATCATATAGAATATGATTATGGTAAAAACCAATATACGATTTATACAGAACTAGCGAAGGATAATCCGCGTGAGAAAATTTATGTTGTGGGTATTCCACATGATTATCCGATCAGCGAGTTATTGTTAGAAAAAAATATTAGGTTCGATCCAAACCGTAATATTAATGAAACAACCGTCGTTGATATATTGTTGGCATATGTGTTACCTTTTGTTTTAATCTATGGCGTTATGTTCTTTTTATTCCGTATGATTTCTAAGAGTGGCGGCGGAATGATGGGGG
>DPVV01000500.1:552-843 GCA_003526525.1 Lachnoclostridium phytofermentans
GGGGGAGTCGGCAAAAGTAATGCGAAGGTATATGTCGAAAAAGAGACTGGTGTGACATTTAAAGATGTAGCTGGTCAGGAAGAGGCGAAAGAATCCCTAACAGAATTAGTGGATTTTCTTCATAACCCCGGAAAATATACAAGAATCGGTGCGAAACTTCCAAAAGGTGCCCTTCTTGTGGGACCTCCGGGTACTGGTAAAACTTTATTAGCAAAGGCTGTAGCAGGGGAAGCGAAAGTTCCGTTTTTCTCTCTATCAGGTTCTGATTTTGTTGAAATGTTTGTCGGTGTC
>DPVV01000500.1:1054-4970 GCA_003526525.1 Lachnoclostridium phytofermentans
GTTTGTCGGTGTCGGTGCATCTCGTGTACGTGACTTGTTTAAGCAAGCACAGCTTCAAGCACCATGTATCGTGTTTATTGACGAGATCGATGCCATAGGTAAGAGCAGAGATTCCCATTATGGCGGTGGAAATGATGAAAGAGAGCAAACATTAAATCAGTTGCTTTCTGAAATGGATGGTTTTGATACTTCCAAAGGTATTGTTATATTAGCTGCTACAAACCGACCAGAAGTACTAGATAAGGCACTTCTTCGTCCTGGACGATTTGACCGAAGAGTTATTGTAGATAAACCGGATTTAAAAGGTCGTGTTGAGACCTTAAGGGTTCATGCAAAGAATGTATTAATGCATGATTCTGTGGATTTAGAAGAGATTGGCCTTGCAACGAGCGGCGCAGTTGGCTCTGATTTAGCCAATATGATTAATGAAGCTGCAATCTTAGCAGTAAAAGAAGGTAGAACAGTAGTTACTCAAAATGATTTGTTTGAATCAGTTGAAGTTGTAATCGCTGGTAAGGAAAAGAAGGATCGTATTCTTGGACCAGAAGAAAAGAAGATAGTTGCGTACCACGAAGTAGGACATGCCTTAGTAACAGCTTTAGAGAAAAATGCTGAGCCAGTTCAAAAGATTACCATAGTACCACGTACGATGGGATCTCTTGGTTACGTAATGCAAGTACCAGAAGAAGAGAAATATCTGATGAGTAAGGATGAGCTGTTAGCACGACTTGTTACTTTATATGGTGGACGTGCTGCGGAGGAATTAGTTTTTGGATCTATTACAACTGGAGCTTCTAATGATATTGAGAAAGCAACCTCCATTGCCCGTGCGATGGTAACACAGTATGGTATGTCAGATCGATTTGGTTTGATTGGATTAGAATCCGTAGAAAATCGCTATTTGGATGGTAGATCAGTACTTAATTGTGGAGATGCTACCGCAGCTGAAATTGATAGCGAAGTCATGGTAATTCTTAAGAAATGCTATGATCGTGCAAAAGAGCTTTTGGCAGATAATCGTGATGTATTAGATAAGATTGCAGACTTCCTAGTAAACAAAGAGACAATTACAGGAAAAGAATTCATGAAGATATATCGTGAGGTAAAAGGAATTCCAGAAGAAGAGAAAGAATTAATCTCTTCCGAAGAAAGAAATAAAATTGGGGAAGTCCCTGTAATAAAACAGGAAAATCAAGGGTCTAATTCTTCAATAGTAAGAGCAGCAGAATTGAGAGAAGAAAAAACGGAAACTGAGGAAGAAAAGAATAGTAACTCAGGGAATACCGTGTTATAGTGATGACAAGGATAAGAGTTACTACGGATGAATGTCCCTAGTAACTCTTTCAGATTAAAGCAAACGAATTCCAAATTACGAATTATTCACAATAGAAATGAGGATAACTATGTTTGATTTAGACGAAGAACTGAAAAAACTTCCGGCGAAGCCAGGTGTCTACATAATGCATAATAAAAATGACGAGATTATCTATGTAGGCAAGGCAATCAGTCTTAAAAATCGTGTAAGGCAGTATTTTCAGAGCAGTAGAAATTTATCAACAAAGATACAACAGATGGTTAGTAATATCGACCATTTTGAATACATTATCGTAGACTCTGAGATGGAGGCACTGGTACTTGAATGTAACTTAATTAAAGAGCATCGTCCAAAATATAATACGATGCTTAAGGATGACAAGAGCTATCCTTATATCAAAGTAACTGTGAATGAAGCTTATCCAAGAGTATTATTTGCAAGACAACAGAAAAAAGATAAGGCAAAATATTTTGGCCCATATACAAGTTTGGGAGCTGTAAAAGATATTTTAGATCTACTTCGTCGCCTTTATTTTATTCGTACCTGTAATCGTAATCTGCCAAAAGACATAGGTTTAGAACGTCCTTGTCTTTATTATCATATCAAACAATGTAAGGCGCCATGCCAAGGGTATATATCAGAAGATGAATATCGTAAGTCGATTGATGAAGTGATTGAGTTTTTAAATGGTAATTATGCTTTAGTTACAAAGGATTTACAAGCTAAGATGAAGGCAGCCTCCGAAAACTTAGAATTTGAAGAAGCAGCAGGGTATCGGGATTTATTACTTAGTGTCGAAAAGTTAAGCCAGAAGCAAAAAGCATCTGATGTGGATGGTGTTGATCGAGATATCATAGCATTTGCAAGTACTGGCGATGAAGCAGTAGCTCAGGTGTTTTTTATACGAGATGGTAAAATGCTAGGAAGAGAACACTACCATATTACTGGAGTGGCAAATGAGAGCAGATCTAGTATAATGACGAACTTTGTAAAGCAATTTTACGCAGGGACTCCGTATATCCCGAGAGAATTATTATTATCGGAGCCTCTAGAAGAAGAGGAATTAATCAGTGAATGGTTAAGTACAAAGCGTGGACAAAAGGTAAGAATTCATGTTCCTAAAAAGGGAGATAAAGAACGTCTTGTTGAGCTTGCAGAAAAAAATGCATCACTGGTATTACAACAAGACTCTGATAAGATACAACGGGAAGAAGCAAAGACCATTGGAGCAGTTAAGCATATTGCAGAGATGCTTTCTCTTCCTGGGATATATCGCATGGAATCCTTCGATATTTCCAATACCAATGGATTTGAATCTGTTGGCTCTATGGTTGTTTATGAAAATGGTAAACCAAAACGAAATGATTACCGAAAATTTAAGATTAAATCAGTGCAAGGACCAGATGATTATGCTTCGATGCGTGAAGTATTGACCAGAAGATTTTCCCATGGACAGAAGGAAGCAGAGGAACTTGCTAAGAAAAATATCGATATCAGCCATGGAAGTTTTACGAGATATCCGGATTTGATTTTAATGGATGGTGGCAGAGGACAGGTGAATATTGCCCTAGAAGTATTGGACGAACTTAAATTAGCCATACCAGTATGTGGCATGGTCAAGGACGATAACCATAGAACAAGAGGGTTATATTATAATAATGTTGAAATTCCAATCGACACTCATAGTGAAGCGTTTCGATTAATAACAAGAATTCAAGATGAGACTCATCGTTTTGCAATTGAGTATCATCGCTCCCTACGTTCTAAGGCGCAAATACATTCCATTCTTGATGATATCGATGGTGTTGGTCAGACGAGAAGAAGAGCACTTATGAAGCATTTTGTATCCATAGATGCAATTAAAGAGGCAAGTATGGAAGATTTAATTGCGGTACCATCCATGAATAAGCTTTCCGCAGCAAAAGTATACGAATTCTTTCATTCTTGAAAACATGCTTGCTATTTGTGCTGAGGCACAAATATCCGTGTGAAAGAATTTTACATTTCTGGGTGAAGGGAATGTAAATTTGTTAAGTCTTTTACGCCTTAATCGGCGTGAAAATTCATCTCACCACCTACGCGCTGAAACGCTTTGAGGTGGGAGTGTTCCTCTCAATTAATGATAAAAAACTACTATGATTGCATAGAAAACTCATGTGGGAGTGGTTGCTTATAAAAGGCGAATATGATAGAATGTGGGAAGAATGAGCTACAACTTTAGAAAGTCGATTATATTTATGATATGACATAGAAAATACGCAAAGGAGATTGCTATGTATACTGTTGAATTGGGAAAATTAGTAGAAAAGATGAACTTGGAAAACTGCACTCCTGAAATTGATATCAGCAGCATTCAAATAACACAGCCTGATGTGAATCGTCCTGCGTTACAGCTGACTGGTTTTTTTGATTATTTTGATTCCGATCGTGTACAGATTATTGGAAATGTTGAGCACGCATATATGCAAAAGTTTGAGAAGGATCACGGGCTTGGTATTATGAAAAAGCTTATGAGCTTTAAAATGCCATGTATTGTTTTCTGTCGTGGTATAGAAGTTTCTGATGATTTTAAAGAAGTTGCGATAGAGGAAGGAGTACCTA
>DPVV01000500.1:5062-5755 GCA_003526525.1 Lachnoclostridium phytofermentans
TACCTATTTTCCGTACAGAAAAGACAACCTCCTCCTTTATGGCAGAAGTGATTCGTTGGTTAAAAGTAGAATTAGCACCAAGAATATCAATCCATGGAGTATTAGTTGATGTCTATGGTGAAGGTATTTTAATTATGGGCGAGAGTGGAATTGGAAAAAGTGAAGCAGCTCTTGAACTAATTAAACGTGGACACCGTCTTGTTACAGATGACTTAGTAGAGATTAAAAAAGTTAGTGATGATACCTTAATTGGTACAGCTCCAGATATCACACGTCACTTTATTGAATTACGTGGTATTGGTATTATTGACGTAAAGACGTTATTCGGTGTTGAGAGTGTTAAGAATACACAATCAATTGACTTAGTAATCAAGTTAGAGGAATGGAATCGAGATAAAGAGTATGACCGTCTTGGTCTTGAGGAACAGTATATTGAGTTCCTTGGTAACAGAGTAGTATGTCATAATATACCGATTCGTCCAGGACGTAATCTTGCTGTTATCTGTGAGTCTGCAGCTGTTAATTACCGTCAAAAGAAGATGGGGTATAATGCAGCTCAGGAATTATATAATCGCGTAACAAATAATTTATTAAAAAAGAGTAAATAAGACAAAAAAAGAGCAAATAAGACAAAAAAAGAGTAAAAAAAGTAAATAAGAGTAGCTATAGAGAAACTTTAAAGGAACTTTAAAG
>DPVV01000118.1 GCA_003526525.1 Lachnoclostridium phytofermentans
ATCATACCATCCATTTTATTAACCATCAATATCCAATTATTAATTTACATTGTACTACAAAAAAGGATGAGAGCTAAGCCTCATCCTTTTTTAACTATCACTTTATTTTTTAAGCATTTACTTTCATAACCCCAAGAGTTACATCCTCACCATTTAAGTTCCACTCTTTGCTAAAGCCCTGAGCTTCTCCATAAACCACATCATCTGCAAGAACGATAGAAGAGATTTCAGCAACATTTTTCTTCACAATTGCTTCTACCTTTTCATTGCCCTTTACAGACACCACAATATGATCCATTACTTCGAATCCCGCATCTTTACGCATTGTCTGAACTTTACTAATTACTTCACGTACAAATCCTTCTTCAATTAACTCCTTCGTAAGGTTCGTATCAAGAACTACAGTAATACCATAGTCACTATCTGTTACATAGCCTTCCATCTGAGCTGCATCAATTAAAAGGTCATCCTTTTCAAGAACTTCTTCTGTACCATCTAAAGTAATTGTTAGAGTTCCCTTCTCATTTAATTCATCCATTGCTTCGTTACCATTTAAAGAGGATAATACTTCTTTTAATGCATTTAACTTACTTCCAAAACGACGACCAAGGGTCTTAAGCTGTGGTTTAAAAGTATAAGAAGTAAAGTTACGAACATCGGAAGTAAAGATTACATTCTTCACATTCAATTCATCTTCAATAATTTCCTTATAGAAGTCAGACATTCCTTCTACTACGCTACCATCGTTAGCTTCATGCGTTAACTCTGCTTTTACATACATCTTAGCAATTGGCTGTCTTTGCTTAATGTTTGCTGTATTTCTACATGCACGGCCAAGAACTACGATCTCAAGAACCGCTTCCATATCTGCCTCAAGCTTAGTATCGATTAACTTCGCATCCCATGTTGGGAAATCACAGAGATGAACACTTAATGGTGCATTCTTATCAATACTTCCTACAAGGTTACGGTAGATATCTTCTGCCATGAATGGAACCATAGGTGCAGAAGCCTTTGCAATCGTTACCAAAGCTGTATATAACGTCATGTAAGCATTAATCTTATCCTGCTCCATTCCCTTTGCCCAGAAACGTTCACGACCACGTCTTACATACCAGTTACTTAATTCATCTACGAACTCCTGAAGTGCTCTAGCAGTCTCAGGGATCTTATAAGCAGCAAGGTTTTCATCTACAGTCTTAACCACTGTGTTTAACTTGCTAAGTAACCATTTATCCATAACTGGAAGTTTATCATAATCTAAAGTATATTTGGTTGCGTCAAATTGATCAATATTTGCATAAAGTACGAAGAATGCATAGGTATTCCATAAAGTACCCATAAACTTACGCTGTCCTTCTACTACTGCTTTTCCGTGGAAACGGTTTGGTAACCAAGGGGCAGAGTTAATATAGAAGTACCAACGAATCGCATCTGCACCATATTCTGATAACGCATCAAATGGATCCACTGCATTTCCTTTGGACTTACTCATCTTCTGGCCATTCTCATCTTGTACGTGTCCAAGAACGATAACGTTCTTATATGGAGCTTTATCAAAGATAAGAGTTGATATTGCAAGTAAGGAGTAGAACCAACCTCTCGTCTGGTCAACAGCCTCAGAGATAAAATCTGCTGGGAACTGTGCTTCAAACTTCTCTTTATTTTCAAATGGATAATGATGCTGTGCAAATGGCATTGCACCAGAATCATACCAACAGTCAATCACTTCAGGTACACGATGCATTTCCTTTCCACAATCAGGACAGGTAATCGTTACATTATCAATGTATGGTCTATGAAGCTCAATATCATCTGGACAATTCTTAGACATAGACTTTAATTCTTCGATGCTTCCAATTGAATGCATCTTGCCACAATCACAAGTCCAAACATTTAATGGAGTTCCCCAGTAACGGTTACGGCTGATACCCCAATCCTGAAGGTTCTCTAACCAGTCACCGAAACGTCCTTTACCAATGGTCTCAGGAATCCAGTTAATTGTATTATTGTTTGCAATCATCTTGTCTTTCACTGCTGTCATCTTGATAAACCAGGACTCTCTTGCATAGTAGATAAGTGGTGTATCACATCTCCAGCAGAATGGATAACTATGCTCAAATTTAAGAACCTTAAATAATTGCTTTGTTTCTCCTAATTTCTTAAGGATTCCTTCGTCACTCTTCTTACAGAACAGTCCTACAAAATCAGTCACTTCTTCCTTCATCTGGCCTTTTTCATCTACTAATTGTACGAAAGGTAATTCATAACGATTACCTACATTCGCATCGTCTGCACCAAAAGCTGGAGCAATATGAACGATACCAGTACCATCCGTTAATGTAACATAGTCAGCACAAGTTACATAGTAAGCCTTCTTGCCATTGACATTGTCACGGTTTGCTTTTTCATTTCTTGTTCCATCCGCATTGTTATATGCATAGTCAAATAGTGGATCGTATTTCATATACTCAAGATCAGATCCTTTGTAACGCTCAACTACCTTATAATCTCCTTCAATAACGGAACATAATGCATCTGCTAAGATATAGTATTCTACACCAACTGCAGTATTTTCCTCAGTGATCTCTTCCTCACCCTTAGGGCTCTTTACAACATTACCCTTTGCATTCACTGAAACTTCTACTTTCACATAGTCTTCCTTTGGATTTACACAAAGTGCTACGTTAGATGGAAGTGTCCAAGGTGTTGTTGTCCATGCTAAGAAATACTCATTTGCAGAATCCATTACTTTAAATTTAGCGATAACGGATTTCTCTTTTACATCCTTATATCCTTGCGCTACCTCGTGAGAAGCAAGTGGTGTTCCACATCGTGGACAATAAGGCACAATTTTATAGCCTTTGTATAATAACCCTTTATCCCAGATTTGTTTTAAGGACCACCATACGGATTCAATATATTCATTGTGGTAAGTTACATATGGATCATCCATATCTGCCCAGAAACCAACGGTACCAGAGAAATCTTCCCACATTCCTTTGTATTTCCAAACACTTTCCTTACACTTTGTAATAAATGGCTCTAAACCATATTGTTCAATCTGCTCTTTACCATTTAACTCAAGAAGTTTTTCAACTTCAAGCTCTACTGGAAGACCATGAGTATCCCATCCAGCCTTTCTTGGAACCATACAACCCTTCATAGTACGGTATCTTGGAATCATATCCTTAATAACACGAGTTAATACGTGTCCAATGTGTGGTTTACCGTTTGCTGTTGGAGGTCCATCATAAAATGTAAATGTCTCTCCTTCTTTTCTGGAATCAATACTCTTCTCAAAGATTTCATTCTCTTTCCAGAACTTCAATACTTCTTTTTCTCTGTCAACAAAATTCAGGTTGGTTGATACCTTTTCGTACATGATTCATCTTCCTTTCTTATCTCTTCTATTGTTTCCTTATTTAATCGTTCGCAGTCAGTATTCGTAATCTAAAGTTCAAAAATAGATATGTCTTCGGTTTTTCTCTCCATGAATTAAAAAAAGCTCCCATCCAAAACAGGATGAGAGCGGGAATGCTTCATTATACCACCTATTTCACGTACGCAGACTAAGTCTGTTATACATTATCTATATAACGGTAGAACCCGACAACACCTACTAACTACGTTTCAATGTTGCAACTGATAAAGTGATTTTCAGAAATTCCCTACTCCTACTGCACTCACACTCTCTGCAGCTCGCTGTGATTTTTAAGAATTCTTACTCTCTTCGTCAACGTCTTTACATATACTATTTTATTCTATCGCTTTATCAACTACTACGACAGATGTTATTTTTTCTTTATCTTAGTATAGATTCCGTGCTTTGTCAACATCAAATTCTGATTGCCAACTTCTTCAAAGCATAAATAACACTAAGTTGAGCACATTATCCATGAGGTGATTAATATGATACCATTTTTATCGCAAACAGATGTTTATGGTGTACAAGTAATGCCCGCAATATTATTTTTAGATAACTCAATGGATAATTATCTGAACAGGTTAAACTCCAGTGAATATGAAGCCGTTATGCGTATGAAAGATACGTTTCAATCTCGTGATGATGTAGAACGTTTCGTAAACGGTCTTCGGGGCTAATTCATTCTGGTCACCTACACCCCTTCTGCTTGTTCCGTCCATTTTGATAACTTTCTCCTTTGTCTATTCAAACTTAAGGGACAAGCAGACAGGATTAGTAACTATACATCATATATAGGCTATTTCGTTTGATCTTCACGTTCGTCCATTGCTTCATATGCCCTACGATCATGAACACTACGATAAGCGGGACGGATAATTTTTTCTGCACTAACAAGTTCCTCTAAGCGGTGAGCACTCCATCCAACAATTCTTGCTACAGCAAACATTGGAGTATATAATTCTAATGGTAATTCAAGCATCCGATATACAAATCCGCTATAGAAATCGACGTTCGCATTAACGCCTTTATAAATCTTTCGCTCTTCTCCAATTAATTTTGGCGCAAGTCTTTCTACAATCGTATATAATTCAAATTCTTTTTCTTGCCCTTTTTCCACTGCAAGTTTCCCTACGAAATTCTTAAAAATATCAGCTCTTGGATCCGAAATAGAATAAACTGCATGGCCAATACCATAAATAAGGCCGGAACGATCAAATTCTTCTTTTCTGAGGATCCTTAGTAGATAAGCCGCAATTGCTTCTTCATCTTTCCAATCACCAATCTTACCCTTTAAGTCATCAAACATTTGCATAACTTTGATATTCGCACCACCATGTCTCGGCCCTTTTAAGGACGCTAATGCCGCTGCCATAACAGAATAAGTATCAGTTCCAGAAGATGTAACAACACGTGTAGTAAAAGAGGAGTTATTACCACCGCCATGCTCCATATGAAGTACTAAAGCTAAATCGAGTACCGCTGCTTCAAAAGGGGTGAATTGTTTATCTGGACGTAACATATATAGGATATTTTCTGCCATCGAAAACTCTTCTTTTGGCGGATGAATATGAAGACTATTCCCAATACTATGGTAATATGCATTGTAACTATACACAGCCAGCATTGGAAATTGACTTATGAGATTGAGACATTGTCTCATTACATTAGGAATTGAGGTATTTTCTGCCTCTGCATCATAAGAATAGATGGTTAGAATGCTTTTTGCGAGCGATATCATAATATCTTTGCTAGGTGCTTTCATAATAACATCGCGACAGAAATTATGAGGCAATGACCTTCTTTGCCCTAGTTCCACTTTAAATTCATCTAATTGCTCTTTGGTAGGTAATTCTCCAAATAATAATAGATATGTAATCTCTTCAAATCCATATCTACCTTCGGATAAGAAACCATCCGTTAATTCCCTGACATCATAACCACGATAAAAAAGTCTACCATCACATGGTACCTCTTCTCCATTCACAATATCTTTTGCATGCACTTCCGAAATATTCGTAAGCCCGGCGAGGACTCCCTTTCCGTTAAGATCTCTTAGGCCACGCTTCACATCATACTGACGGTATAATTCTGCCGGGACCTTATCCCTGCTCGTACATATGGCAGATAACTTCTTTACCTGTGGGGTGACTTGAAAAATAACATCTTTCATCCAATACCTCCTTTTCGGCTTATGCCCAAGATGATTAACACAGTTAACTAATTTTTAGTTAACACAAGTATTACTTATTTTTTTTTAGTTGTCAATCATTTTTCTCCAACTTTAAGAAATTATTAGAAACATAATTCTACAATTCTATGCATAGTTATAAGATGTTTTCATGAACTACTGTAATATATTATATCTTATGGTATACACTGGAATATCGTGTTGAATCAATTTATATCGTTATTACAAACAAAAAGACCGATAGTGTTAGTGCATAAATATGCGACTATCCTATCAGTCTATCTTATTCCATCGACGATACTTCCAGATCATCTTCTAATATGTTTCCCAACTTTTGAAGAGATTCAACCATTTGTGTTATTTCATCTTTTCCCATTCGTCTTCCTATTCTTAAAAACAACTTTTGAAAAACATCTTGCTCCCTTAAGAGTGCTTGTTTTCCCAATGCCGTTAGTTCGAGATAGTAAATTCGATGGTCTTTCGCATCGCTTATCTTCTGAAGATAGCCCTTTTTCTCCAAAACTGTAAGCATACGAGAGGTTGCCGGCTTCTTTGTACCAAGCTGTTCATTTAAACTAGTCGGTGTCAGTTTTTGATTTTCATCTTGCTGAGATTCTGCAATCATACTCATCGCATAAAATTCTCCAAAAGTCAAATCACTTTGCGGACGCAGCTGACTCACGACAGAGCGCAAATGATGCATCATGATAATAAGATCACTGGGTTCCGTTTGCATATCACATAAACTCCAATTCTATTTCATTACGATAATACTTGATTATTGAAACATGATTTTTGTTTCAACAAATATGTTATACAGGTGCGTTTTTCGAACCGTCAATCTGATTACCGAAGATTTTTGTTCCGATAATATAGATTGTTAACATGGTTAATTAACCAGTAGAGGATACATTATTTATCTTAACTTGTCAAGGATTGTTTCTATTATGGAAGTAATCCCCTAACATAAAGTATTACAGATAGCAACAAGTTACATATCAGTTACAATTACCCATCCATTTTAATAAAGACCGTATTGTTTGTAATCGTCGCCATGTTTCAATTTAATAAAGATAATGATATTACATTAAAATAGAGGCACATAGAAACAAAAAGACTTTCATCTTTTGCTTCCAATGCCTCTATTTAAGTAATATTTATCTACGCTCAATCATTCGCTTATTCGCGTACTCTAGCATTATAGCTATCTAACAACTGATGTTTCATATGATATAATTCATTAGAAAGATCGACAAAAACATCCTGAGGGTTAACCAGACGTCTTGTTTCATCCCATAGAGTATTAAGCTCTTCCTGGCAGTAAGTTCTAATATCCATTACAGCGGGAGCTTCGTATACGCACTCACCATTTAAAAAGATAGGAGCAAGCATTTCTCTCATTTTATA
>DPVV01000281.1:0-2041 GCA_003526525.1 Lachnoclostridium phytofermentans
TAGCACAACTGCTTAAGTATGACTATAATACTTTAACAGCAGCACAAAAAATTGATTATGACCTTACGAAAGGAATGTTAGAACGAAGTATCGCCTCAAAAGATACTTATTATTATAGTGAGCCTCTTTCAACGCTTGATGGAGATCACATTACACTTTCAGGGATTGTCAGTTTGTATGGTAATCGTTATTTTCAAACCTTAGCCGAAAAAGGGAAGGAAAATAAGGATGAGGTAGAAAAATTTTTTGAAATCTATGAGATGATCGGAAAATACTTTAATGAGGTCGCGCAGTTCGAACAGGAAAAAGCAAAAGCAGGGCTATTTATGAACGAGACACGAGCGGAAGTAGTCCGAAAAGCTTGTCTTAGTGTAGTGAATAACAATGCTGTAGATTACAAAAAGACATTTTGGGACGAGGTGACTAAGTTAAGTTTTCTAAGTGATAGTGAAAAGCGAGAACTCATGAAACAAAGCGATTCTCTAGTTGAAAAGCATATTGTACCTGCGTACCAGAAGCTAGTTGATACGATGAATGAATTAAAAGATCAGGGTGGTAAATCAAAAGGATTCTATGAAACAGAAGCTGGAAAAACCTATTATGAGAATTTATTGAAATCAACTTGTAGTGTGAATGCATCACCAGAAGAATTAATGAAGTTGTTGGAGGATAATCTTGCTGTATTTGTTAAAGAAAGAGAGCAGATTTTAGCTAAGTATCCGAATATTGAAAATGAAATAGTAATAAGTGCAAGACAGTGGTCTGATGCAGAAAGTATCACAAAGATGTTACCAGAGAAAGCAAAAGAAGATTTCCCTGATGCAGATTTAGCTTGGGGAGTCAAAGATATGCCGACTTGTATGAATAGTTTTGCTGGTGGATTATTCTATCCATTTGCAATCGATTCGACGTTAAAGGAAGAGTATATCTATCTTGGAACTATGAATGCTCCTGGGACTTTATCATTCCTACAAGTATTGGCACATGAAGGAGTACCAGGACATCTTTATCACTATAATTATTTAAATAATATTGGAACGACAGATTATCGCAAGATCTTAGCATGGGCAGGCACAGGGCTGGTTGGATATCTAGAAGGTTGGACGACATATGTTGAGGAAATAGGATACTCCTACGGCGGTTTGTCAGATGTCCAAGCAAGAGAAGCTCATCTGAATCGTTTAGTAGAAATTACATTAGTCACTATGATTGATATCGGTGTGAATTATTATGGTTGGGAAAATGATAAAGTCTCTGAAGTAATCAGCCAATATGCACCACAGTACCTAATTATGAGCACTTACCTTAAAAATATCGTTGAAGAATCACCAGCTTTATATAGTTCTTATGCGGTGGGGTATATTTATACAAAGAAAATTATAGATGCAATCTATGAACAATCAGGCGGTACAATGAGTAAGAAGGAAGTTCATGAGAAATACTTAAGTGTTGGACCGGCGACCTATGATATTTTAATGAGAGAGTTAGGGGTAGAGCAGTAATTCATGACAAGGAGCTCGTGGAGCGTGCTTTTTCTTGTTCCCTCTGTAAGGAAGCAATACAGATAAAGTATGAATACAGGTTTTATAAGAAAAGAAGGAACGAATGCGTTCCCTCTTTTCTTTTTAATGGCATTGTTTATCTTAACTTCTCTCCGGTATCCAAACACGCATTTGCGTTATACCTCGATTACCCCAAGCATAATAAGGGATTGCAGTAATGTTGCAAGGGACTGTATCAGGTTTATGGTAAGTATAAAGTGTATCAACTTCTCTTGTTCGAATTCCAGTAAAGGTGAGTGAAGTCACACCGCCTAGAAGATCTTTTATAACGGGCTGAACTGTAATCAAAGAATGTTCCGTTAGGCTTAAGGAAAGAATATCATTTTGATTGTCGATTCCTTCTACGCAATAGACAAGAGGTCCTCGTTGTAAGGCTACCATTCCGGTGTTATTAGCAACTTTTGAGTTTGTATATACTTTATGAACACTCATATCGAGAGTTAGTTCGATTTCATCACCCTCTTGGTATTCCTTTGTTA
>DPVV01000281.1:2106-5399 GCA_003526525.1 Lachnoclostridium phytofermentans
CGAAGCATTACACCCTGTTGCTGAAAAAGATTCACTCTTATGATTGTATGTAATCGTTGTATGGGTACTCCAATCCGGAATGCGAAGGGCTAGTGTGAAAGTACCGTTTGATTTTAATCGGTATACTATAGTTCCATTGAATGGATAGTCACTGATACATTCTACCGTTAAGCCAGAGCTGGTTTTAATCTCACCAGCAACATACAGATGGCAGTAAAGAGTAGATTCCTCTTCGGCATAAGCATAACTTCCGATAGAAGTTAGGAGTCTTGCTACATTCGGAGGACAACAGGCACAGGCATACCACTCCGGCCGTTCTGGCAAGACATGACGATGAGTGACTGCTTCGCCCGAGATTCCAGGGAGCACTTCTAGAGGATTGACATAAAAAAACTTCTTGCCGTCTAATTGCATGCCTGCTAGTACGGTATTATATAAAGCTCGTTCTAAAACATCTGCGTAATGACTATGTTTATGAAGCTTTAGCATCTTTTGAGCAAAGAAAATAAGTCCAATAGAAGCGCAAGTCTCTCCGTAAACAGTATCATTTGGAAGATGATACTCTTTGGTAAAAGCCTCACCGAGTACGGTAGAGCCGATGGCACCAGTAATATACATCTGGCGATTGGTGATATTATCCCAAAGCGCATCACAAGCAAGTTTTAATTCTTCATCATCTATATAGGAAGAGAGGTCAGCCATTGCAGTATAAAGATATACAGCACGAACCGCATGGCCAGTTGCAATAGTCTGCTCTCTTACGGGCTTTGAACACTGCATATAGTCGGTATCTTCTGCATTCATTCCCCAAACCTTCCAGTTCCGCTTCTTTACTTCCTCTTTAAAGTAATTTGGTTTTTCACCGCGTACATCGATAAAATGTTTGCATAGAGTAAGATAACGCTCTTCGCCTGTTACTTGGTACAAGCGAAGTAACGCAAGCTCTATCTCCGGATGACCAGAATAACCGTGAGGATTTATCGTCATAAAATGCTCGTATAAGTGATCTGCATTTCGCTTCATAACTTGGATCAATTTATCTTTACCAGTAGCCTCGTAATAAGCGACAGCTGCTTCCATCATATGTCCGGAACAATATAATTCATGAGCCTCTTGAAGATTTGTAAACCGTTTCTCCTTGTCCTTTATTGTGAAATAGGTATTTAAATACCCATCACTATCCTGAGCATTTGAAATCAAATCAATCACAGAGTCTGCAAGTTCCTCCAGGGATGGATCGGGAAATACAACAAGAGAATAGGCAACTGCTTCTAGCCACTTAGCTACATCGCTGTCTTGAAACACCATCCCGTAAAATTCATCCGAAATTGGTTCGCCTCTTAAAACTTTACCTGCGAGCCGGAAATTTTCTATCGCATGACTTTTTGCGACTCCTTCAATTTCATCGTTTAATATCTTGTCTTGATAAGGTAATACCGTATTCGTGATTAGCTTCTGGTAATGATGAAAAAATCCATGATTAGAACGAAAGTTTGAAAGTTTTAATTGTTGATAAGTATTCATATATAAACTCCTTTCATTTCTAAATTCCTCCATGCAGTCTTTGTTTATCCAGAAAGGAACAGCATATCCTTTCAAATGATTTTATTTTGATGGAACTATCCTCATTATAAGCATCAAGAGTTGAAAAAACAATGGATTAAAGAATGAATACATTTCTTAAATTTTTAATTAAATCAAAAGTGGTACAAAAAAGCAGGTTACAAAGTATCCGAGAAGCTTACGCTTCATAAGAATACGAAGTTATCCTGCTTAATTTATGACAAAGAAAAGTTTGTCTAGGGATTAGGTAAACTTGTTAATAAGTTCTAACGATTCATCTCGCTCTGAGGTCCAATGTTTTGGTGGGAAGCGATGATTTTTTGTATTTCTTTTAAATCTGTGGATGGTAAATCTCCAGGAATGGTATTCTTCACTGCACTTGCAGCATTACCGATTTCAAGAGCCTTTTGGCAGTCGTTATATGCCAACAATCCATAAAGAACACCGGATACATAAGCATCTCCGCTTCCGATGCGGTCAATGACTTCAATATTTTGATATGGTGCCTCTTCGTAGAATTTATCTTCGACAGCATTATAAATTGTGGAACCAAATGTATGCTTCTTCGGACTAATTACGATACGTTCCGTTGTCGCTACAATCTTCACATTAAAATCCTTTGTATAGGATTTCATGATTTCTTTAATTGTACCGGTTTTACCAAATGTTCGGCGAGAAGTCTCTTCGGATACAAATAAGATATCGACATATGGGAGAATTCGCTCTATGTATTGCTTTGCAGTTGCTTCATCCCAAAGGTTTGCGCGGTAATTCACATCAAAGGAGATAAGCGCTCCTTGTTCTTTAAATTTTTTAATGCACTCCTCAGCAACTTCTCTCGATTGAGGGGATAGTGCTAAGGTAATACCACATGTATGGAATAATTTCGTGGATGAGAACGTGCTTTCTGGAATTTCCTCCATGGAAATTGTGTTGATGGAAGAGTTTTGTCTGTCATAAACTACAGAAGATTTTCTAGGATATGCACCATTCTCATAAAAATAGATTCCTAGCCTAGCGTCTTTGCTTTCATCGAAGACAAGGCAGTCATCACTAACGCCACAGAAACGAAGGTGATTCTTAACATAAGTACCGATGTCGTTTTGTGGAACCTTTGAAATAATACCAGTACGTAGTCCCATCATAGAGATTCCGGATACAACATTTAATTCCGCGCCACCAGCGCATTTTTCAAATGTATCTCCACGTACAATACGCTCATTGGAGGGAGCAGAAAGTCTTAATAAGATCTCTCCTAAAGCAAGTGCGTCAAATTCGCGATTTTCATTAACCGTCAGCATACAATTACCTCCATTCGTTCAAAATGTAAACGCTTACATTCAGATAAATCAATTATACTTTAAATAAGTTAGATGTCAAGATAATAAGACAGGATTGGAGTTTTTTAAGACAGTATTTCGAGTTTTTTAAGACAAAATTAGAATTTTTAAATTATTTTGAAACTTTTCTTTAGAAAAGATAATCTAACTATTGTTATTAATGTAATATGAATCGATTTAACATTCATGAAAAAATAACAGAATTGGCTTTTTCACACTTTCTACTTATAGGATGGCAACAAGGAGCATATTGCAAGAGTTGAAAGTCCATATAATAATTTTGAAAAAAGTTTAAAATTAGGTGTAACTTTTTTTGTTACTAGCCGAATAACAGGTGTCGGCACAAAAAAAGAATATAAAATGGAAGAAAAAGTTGTAGATCGGAAGAGC
>DPVV01000218.1 GCA_003526525.1 Lachnoclostridium phytofermentans
TTAATAACGTATCTTAAAAGTCTTGTGTGCAAATTGATAAACCAATATACATGCTACGATACAATAAATAAAGCAAAAACTTATCATTAGTATACCAAAGAATAAGGTATTCATTTGTATTCTCATAAATGCAAAACATATTGCGTAAGTAGCCCATGAGACTATGGTGTAAGTACTGCTTTTTATCTCAGTATCCACATTATATGGTTGAAGCAGATAATAGCAAGTTAAGTTATGCACAGAAAAGAAGATGCTCATAGCAATGATTGATAATGGAAGTATTACGTAATACAGTGGATTATCTGTTCCACCAGAAAAATATAAAATAACAGATAAACCTCCCCCTATCACTGCAGCAGGTAACAAGTTGATTTTAATGATTTCACGTAAACGAATTTGAAACAGTTTTAATATAAGATTCGGTTTCTTGTAAAAAGAGTAAGTCAGCATACTATGATCACAATTCATAAACAAAAACCTAGTAAATATACTTCCTCGATTGATGGAATACATAATAAAAACAAAATATGGCAAAAACACCATGAGTAAGTGATTTGTTGCAGTTACTATATCCTTATTTAACTGAAAGGAAAACAGTAATCCAATTACAAGTAATAGACTAATAACAGATACTCTATTTGCTGATTTCCAAAGGATTTTTCGATGTCTTTTTATAAATAGTTCATTTAAGTATTCAAATCCCTTTTTTCGACTTGTAATCTTACTATCCTGACTGATAATTTTTCTACTTTGATTCTCTGTCGCTTGCTTTACAGCCTTATGATAATCCATCCCATCTTTCTTTCCTGCCAAAAGAAGCTGATACATCTCACGGTAAGATTGAAAAGAAAAAATCCGAAGAAATCCATAAATACCTAACCCCATCATTAGAAAAATGAAAGCAACTATAACCGGAATTGAAATTGTAAATCCTACATAGGGTAGTCCATAAGCAATCGCCAATAAAACTCCAACAAACGGCCATGTAACTTTTGGTGGGAGATTTTCATTCGTACACTCCCCTGTCCTTTCATACCGATACAATAAAAGCCATGCGGTAATCACCTTTGTTCCAACAATAAAAAACGGTAACAATAAACAAATCCAAAGTGGAACATTATTTCTTAGTCCAATAAAAATAGTGAAAGGCAGAAAACCTAGGAACACCTTTAGTATAGAATAGATATAGTTGGATAATGTATAAGCCTTTGCATCCATACGCATTAGTATCATGATGTAATACTTATCATTCGTTGGATTGAACATATAGGTATTCATACAAGCTCCGATTAAAGTTAAGAAAAAAAGGATATGAAGAAATACTCTTTCCTTCGGAATTTTGTCATACAACGCGCCAATTTCTGCAACCATTAAGTAAAGATATAGAAATTTACCTAAAAACATAGATATTATCTCCCAAATAGCAGAAAGAACATTAGCTAAAACTTTTAGCCCTCTGTTTTGATAAAGAGAATTTGGTAACAGCTTTTTTACTAAAGGTATTTGTTTGATTGAATAAATAATACTGTTTACACGATAAGTATTTTTAAAGGAAAAGGATAAACAAAATGTTTTAAACATGTTCCTCCTCCTGCAAGGCATGAATGATCTTTGCTTTAAACTCTGTATTATTTAGCTCTTCCTTATCTATTACTTCAAGAACACCATGATTTAAAATCACTATTTCATCACATAGATCCAAGGCAAGCTCCATGATATGAGTAGAAAAAATTATGACTCTGTCCGTTTTTATGGTACGTAGTAATTGTTTCATTTCTTCTGCTACTACCACATCCAGAGAGGTTAATGGCTCATCTAATAATAATACATTAGGCTGCGCGATGATGTTAATCAGCATCTGCATTTTATTCTTCATACCGTGAGAATAATCCTTTATTAACTTATCTCTATCCTCGTTTTCTATATTAATCATGTCAAAGTATTCATCAATGGATTTCAAATTTTTTATATCTTTTTCATTGATTTCTATAAAAAATTTTATAAATTCACGACCGGTTAAAAATGCTGGAACCGTTGGGGTGGATAATACATACCCGATATCATGCGCAACAACCTCTCTCTCTTGGTTTCCATCGTGTATGTAGAAATATCCGCCATCTGTTTTTATATCACGATTTACACAGTTAAATAGCGTTGTTTTACCAGCACCATTACGCCCTAAAAGTCCATAAATCTTTCCACTTTCAAAAGTGAACGAGATATTTTTCAAAACCTCTTTTTTCTCAAAATTCTTTGATAATTTTTCAATTGCAAAGTTCAACAAAACTCTCCCTACTTTCTTATTCATTTTTCTTTCAGACTTTAATTTCATTTTATAACCTTAAAACTTCATTACTTGCATTATGTTCATGTTTTCGCATTTATTAATGATAAGAATTATTTCGAATTTTTCTTCTGTTCTCAATTGTCAATCCCTAAGATTGTATATCAATATTGTAAACGATTCTTAGCGAGATTTCCATCTATTTTTCCAGCTCCTTAAAATTACATAATATAAGAATTACACATAATATCATTTTGTAATATAATTT
>DPVV01000570.1:0-4181 GCA_003526525.1 Lachnoclostridium phytofermentans
GCGGATTGCGAATATCCGCTTGACTTATGTAATATTGAGATAATGACTGGTTTTATGAGTTATATATGCACTATGTGATTTAATCACTGACTTAGATTTTTTACAGGAATATACTGTGTCTAAAGAATTTAAAATTTAGGATACCTGAATTAAGAGTTCAGGATACCTTACCTTTTACTTTGTTAAAAAATAAGCAAACATATTCTGGGATAATATTCATATGTGGTGGTATCAATTAGAAAAGATAAGAATAGGCTTTAGAAATACAAATGACAACTAGAAGTAGTATTATTCAATAAATCTTAGTTGGAGGGATAATGATGAGTAAAAAGACAGTGATTATTGGTGGAGTTGCAGGTGGAGCAACCGCAGCAGCACGCCTTCGTAGACGTGATGAGGAGATGGAAATCGTAGTTTTTGAAAAAGGAGGAGAAATCTCCTACGCTAATTGCGGTCTTCCTTATTATATTGGAGATGTTATAAAAAGCAGAGATGCATTATTACTACAGACACCTGCTGGTATGAAAGCTAAATTTAATATCGATGTTAGAGTTCAGAGTGAAGTAGTAAAAATAGATCCTATAGAGAAAAAAGTAACTGTAAAGAAAGCAGGGGAGGTAGATACTTACGAAGAGAGCTATGACACATTAATCATTGCCACAGGTTCTACTCCAATCCGCCCATCCATAACAGGAATAGATTCACCGAATGTTTTCACATTATGGAATGTACCTGATACGGACGCGATTAAGGATTACTTAAACAAAGAAAAGCCAAAGAGCGTTGCAGTAATCGGTGGTGGCTTTATCGGGATTGAGATGGCAGAGAATCTTCATGCAGCAGGTCTTCTGGTTACGATGATAGAGATGCAAAATCAAGTAATGCCAACACTAGATTACGAGATGGCTCAGCTTCTTCATGAACAGATACGAAACCAAGGAGTGGAGTTAATCTTATCCGATGGTGTGAAAGCTTTGGAACATGGTGAGGAAACTAAGATATTACTTAACAGTGGAAAATCTTGCACTGTAGATATGGTTATCTTGTCAATCGGAATAAGGCCAAATAGTAAGCTTGCAAAGGAAGCTAATCTTGTACTTAACGAGCGTGGTGGTATTATTGTCAATGAGTATCTACAGACATCAGACCCTTCCATCTATGCGGTTGGTGATGTAATTGAAGTAGAGAATCCAATTCTATCAAATAAAACAATGATTCCTTTAGCAGGACCAGCAAATAAGCAGGCAAGAATAGCAGCGGATAATATAGCCGGAGATAACTTAAAGTATCAAGGAACGATGGGGACTTCGGTTGCAAAAGTATTTGACCTAACGAGCGCTAGTGTTGGGGTAAATGAGAGAATGTTAACACAGCTTGGTAAGAAGAAAGATATCGATTATCACACCGCACTCATTAATCAGAAATCGCATGCAGGATATTATCCAGGGGCTACTACTTTGGCATTAAAGCTTATATTTGATACGATGGGACAAATCTATGGTGGTCAAATCGTTGGTGTGGAAGGTGCCGATAAGAGAATCGATACATTAGCAACTGTGATGAAGCTAGGTGGTAAAGTACATGATTTAACGGAGCTTGAACTTGCTTATGCACCACCATTTTCTTCAGCAAAAGATCCTGTTAATATGTTGGGATTTACCGCTGAGAATATCTTAAATGGTCTCGTAAGTTTTATTGAACCTAAGGAACTTGATGAGATTCTAGCAGATGAAACACAGTCTAAGGACTATATTGTTCTTGATGTAACAGAGGAAGTAGAGCGAATGGTATATCAGTTACCAAATTCCTATCACATTCCTCTTGGTAAGCTACGCCAAAGATTAAATGAATTAGATAAAAGTAAAATCATTGTGCCATACTGTTCCATCGGAGTTCGTTCTTATAATGCAGCCCGAATTTTAAAACAACATGGATTTGATAAAGTGAGAGTGTTATCAGGTGGAACCTCATTTTATAAGTCTGTGCACCATGAAGAATATTTAAAAGGTTATGAAATGATGGGGGAAGATATGAAATCAGAGGATAGATTATTGAAAGGTGATGAAAAAGTAATGGCAGCAGAGACACCCGTGGCAAAGATGCAAGTTAAAGAAACCGTGATAGAGTCACCAGTAGAAGAATCAATGAAAGAATCCGCGACAGAGTTACCAGTAAAAGAGATTGCTATCTTAGATTGCTGTGGTATGCAGTGTCCAGGACCAATTTTAAAGGTAAATGAAACACTTTCCAAATGTGAGGATGGAGATGTGATAAAGGTAACTGCGACCGACATGGGATTTGCTAGGGACGTCGAAGCTTGGTGTAAACGCACTGGAAATACCTTAGTTAAAGCAGAACCTGGTAAAAAAGAAAATACGGTATATATTAAAAAGGGAAATGATTCATGTCCCATTTTAAATAGTGTTATACCAACTACGCTTCCACAAGGTAAGACGATAATTGTATTTAGTGGAGACCTAGATAAAGTATTAGCTTCCTTTATTATTGCAAATGGTGCAAGAGCGCTTGGAAGACCAGTCACGATGTTCTTTACCTTCTGGGGATTAAATGCATTAAGAAAGCCAGAAAAAGTGAAAGTCAAGAAACCATTTATGGATAGAATGTTCGGAGCTATGATGCCTAGAGGCAGCAAGAAATTAAAACTTTCCAAGCTTAATATGGGCGGAATGGGAACGAAGATGATGCAAAAAGTAATGAAAGATAAGAATGTGAATTCTGTGGAAGAATTGATGATGCAAGCAATGAAGAGCGGTATTAAGTTAGTTGCTTGTACGATGTCAATGGATGTCATGGGAATTACAAAAGAAGAGTTACTGGATGGGGTAGAGCTTGCGGGAGTTGCAACTTACCTTGGAGATGCAGAAGAATCTAATGTAAATTTATTTATTTAGCTAATCACTATGAAAGGGGTGGCAGTAAGGTAGTTCGAAGAATGCGTATTAGCGTTTGGAGATTACCTTTAAGCCATCCCATTTTCTTTTAGGTTCTATGATAAACTGCGTGCTAAGAGAGAATTATCTGAAGTGTTGGGAGTCAGGTATAGCTTAGTACGTGAACCTGCCCGAACTTTAGATATTAAGGGGGCTATCCAGACGGTATGATGACGGTAACTATGTAAAAGGGAACTTTGAAAACACTTTGAAAATAATCTGGTTGAATCTGTCCATAATTTTTTCTAAGCCAGATTACATTTAAATAGTTTCTAAGACAACACCAGATGGTAATACAACAAGTTATACCTATGATGAACTTGATCGAATAACAAGTATTATTGACCCGGAAAATAATCTAACAAAGTTAGCATATGACCCAGTAGGTAACCTTGATTATATGATCAAACCTACAAACTTAAAGTATGACTATACCTATGATAGAGCAAACAATCTAGAGAAAATTCTAGATCCACTTGGTCAAGAAACGATTTATACTTATAATGCGAATAATAACATTGCAACAATGTTAGATCCTTCTGGTAACTTATTCTCTTACCAATACGATGCCCTAAATCGCCTAAAGACGATCAGCGACTTAGTTGGATCAGGAAGTCAGAACGAATATGATGCATCCGGCAATATAACCAGATTTACCGATGGTAACGGAAACATCACCAAATACCAGTACAATAACTTAAACTTACTAGAATCTGTAGAAGATGCAGAAGGAAACACAACCCGTTATACTTATTACAAAGATGGAAATCTTCAGACCATGACTGACGGAAGAGGTAACACCAGCTCCTACACCTATGATGCAGGTGGCAAAATGTCTACATTCACCAATCCTAAGGGAGAAGTAATACAGTATAACTATAACTTGCTAGGCCAGCTTGATGAAGAAATTAAGGCCGACGGTAACACCATAGATTATATCTATGACAAGTACAACCGTTTAGAAAGTATTCTATATCCAGATCAGACATCTGTAGATTATACTTACGACGACCTAAATCGTAAGATAGCAATGGAAGATGTCAATGGTCTTACTGAGTATGATTATGATAATATGAGTAGACTTACTTGGGTATCTGATTCAAACAGTGAAGAAGTAAGCTACGAATATGATAGCAAAGGAAGAGAAACAACCGTAATCTATCCAGATGGAAAATGTGTAGAATACAAATACGATGATTATGACCGCATTATAGAAGTAAATGATCGAGA
>DPVV01000570.1:4251-5242 GCA_003526525.1 Lachnoclostridium phytofermentans
AGTAAATGATCGAGAAGGCAGAATCACTCGTTATACTTACGACGAAGTTGGAAGAAAGAAAACAACCTCATTACCGAATGGTATTACGACAACTTATGAATACGATAAAGGAAATAGGATCGTTGGAATCACCAGTGTGAAGAAAAACGGCTCCGTAGTATTAAAATTTGCATACGAATACGATGGAGCAGGAAACCGAACCTTAGAAGAAATCTGGCAGGAAAAGAAACATTACAGAAGGGAATATACCTACTATAAGAATAACACCGTAAAGAGCATGTCAGAAACCGGTGATAATAATGTAACTTACTCTTATGTATACGACGCAGCAGGAAATATCTCCGAAAAACATGTAACAAAAATAGAAGACGGCAAGGAAACTACAAAGGTAACTCGCTATACATACGATAGTGCTAACCGTATGCTTTCCTTATCAGAAGGTGGCGGAGATACAAGGGCATTTCGTTATGATGCGAATGGTAATCGTATCGCCAGAATATTGAATGGAAAAGGCAATGTTTCAAGCTCAGAAGTGGATACGTCTAAAAATAGTAAAGAAAATGCGGACTACTATTATTACGATTATGAAGACAGACTCGTTGAAATTGTAATTCATAATGGTAAAGTATTTACTTATGGCTACGATGGAGAAGGAAACAGACTATGGAGAACATACAGTCAGCATCCAGTAGTAAAATCACCAGTGAGTGAAGGTGACCGAGTAACTAATCCACCATCATTTCCAGAAAATAATAAGGATAATACAGAAGTAGATACAACTGATATCGAGGATAAGAGTATTAAAAGCGATATTGAATTAGAAAGCGCTAGTGAGATTGATGAGATTGAATCTGATGATAACAGTTTAGTTTCACTAATGAATATTCAAGATGATGCAGAATTAATAACAGCTGTTGATTCCTATCTATTAAGCTCTGATAATGTGGCCTTTGCTGCTATGAAGGGTAACAATGGAAACGGAAACGGTAAT
>DPVV01000570.1:5326-7030 GCA_003526525.1 Lachnoclostridium phytofermentans
CGGTAATGGAAATGGAAACGGAAACGGTAATGGAAATGGAAACGGCAATGGAAATGGTAACGGAAACGGTGGTAACAGTAGTAATAATGACAATAATGGAGGTTCCATACCAGATAATAGTACCAGCGATAACACGACTGGAGGTAGTTCCAATGGAAACGGTAATAATGGTAACGGAAACAATGGTAACGGAAACAATGGTAACGGGAATAACGGTAATGGAAACAATGGCAATGGAAACAATGGTAACGGAAGCAATGGCAACGGTAATGGAAATAATGGTACCAATAATGGAAATTCCAATGGAAACAATAATGCCAATGGCTCCAACAATGGTTATGATAAGAATTTAGATGAAAATGGTAACGGTTACGCCAATGGTAAAAACAAAGATAAAAACAAAGATAAAACTAATAATGGAAACCACTATGGATGGGACAAGAATAAAGATAATAATGGTAATCCTAATAAACCAGATAAGCCGGATAAACCAGGTAATCCAGGCAATCCGGACAAACCAGGTAATTCAGGAAATCCAGATAAACCAGGTAAGCCAAATAAACCGAATAATCCAGATGTACCAAACGATGGTAATGATTATGAATTAACCAACCCAGAAATCTTTGAAGTTACCAACTACATTAATGATATCAATCAGGAATTCACACAGGTATTGATGACGACTGACATTGACGGAAATTACCGTGGTGTTTATACTTATGGTAATGGTGAACGTATCAGTGTAGAAGACTTAGGTCATGTAGAAGGTGTTCCAAATAATCCATTGTATTATTTAAGTGATGCTTTAGGTTCTACCGTTGCAATCACTAATATGAATGCTGGTATTATTGACAACAACCGCTTTGCACCTTTTGGGGAACCATTATCACCTGTAGGTAAGAACGCTAGATTAACTAATAGTCCTTGGGGATTTGCAGGAGAAAGTCATGATATTGAAGCTGAATTGGTTTATTTGAGAGCAAGGTATTATGAGCCAGGAACTTCACGCTGGTTATCTTCCGATAAGCACTGGAATCCAAGCAATATGATTTATGGGGATAACCCTGTAAAGAACAATCAAGGTCAAGATCCGTTAGGGTTAAATATCTACAATTTTGTGCCTGATATTAACGCTATCCGTCAAAGTGGCAACTTATACGTTTACTGCATGAACAATCCTATTTGCTTCCGTGATCCATCTGGCGAAGATGCAGCAGAAGTATTGGAGTGGGTTTGGACAGCAGCAGGTATTATCTCACAATTAGATTCGCCTATACCAGGTCCAGCGGATGCCGCTGCTTTATTGTTCGCAGGCACGGTTACAGTTGTTGTAGGTGGAATGGAAATATACAACAATATTTTTGGCCCAACAGATACTTCAGGATATGTAGAAGGTGGACCAACACCATGCCCAGCACCATCACGCACGGAAGCAAAGGATGCAGGTAACTCGAAAGATAAATCAAAAGGGAAATCAAAAGGTAATAAGGGGAAATCTGACAGCAAGCCTCAAGACTCAACGTCTCCTAATCAGATGAATAAACAAATTGAAAAGGGACAGGCACCACGAGGGGTTAAGCGAGTAGATAATCCTGATCCTCAGTATTCAGAACCACACGTACATTTTGATGATGGAACTTCTATTTCGCAAAGTGGAAAAATTCATGATGCTCATAATGGAACCCCTAACTTAACAAAACAAAT
>DPVV01000571.1:0-824 GCA_003526525.1 Lachnoclostridium phytofermentans
CTGCTACCATCTGACTAGCCAATCGATAGGATACATCCCGTGGTAATCCATGCTTTACAGCCCCATCTGCTAACGCTTCCAAAAACATACTGACAAATGCTGGACCACATCCACTTAGTGTTCCTGCCACTGTTAATTGCTTGGTATCAACGAATTCTAACAGACCTATGTTAGAAAATAGTTCTGCAACAATATCATACTCTTCCTTTGTTAGGGAGTGAAGGTTTTCGCAAATAATGATACCCTCTCCGATGGACACAGGAGTATTCGGAATCGTACTTAGATGATGAGTTCCTGGTGCCAAGATAGACTCGTATTTTTCAAATGGATAACCTGCTGCAACGGAAATGACAATTTTTTTCTGTAATAATTCCTTTATTGGTGTAATAACCTCTGGAATCATAAAAGGTTTCACCGCAATCACAATGATATCACACTGTTCTACCAACTCGTTCGTTGATTTACATGGAATCATACCTTTTTCTCTTGTATTTTTACATAGCTTCTCATAGTTTTTTGCACTCGCATAGATTTGCTGCGGTTTCACAACATTCTTATACAATAGCCCATTGGCCAATGCCTGAGCCATATTTCCAAACCCAATAAATCCAATCGTTATATTTTCTAACATAGTAACCTCGATTCTGACGCTTTAGCGCCTTTTTATTATCCTTTAGAAAAACTATTTTTTCTATATTCCGAAGGAGTAACTCCAACTATACTTTTAAACTGCCTCATAAAATGTACCTCATTTTTATACCCACATTCATTAGCAACTTCTTTAATTGGCATGTTAGTTTTTGATAAAAGATCTTTTGCGTAGC
>DPVV01000571.1:1034-3713 GCA_003526525.1 Lachnoclostridium phytofermentans
TACACTCAATAACATCTGCAACACATGAAATTCCGAATGTTTTTTTATATATTTTTTGTAGATAAGTATTGCACATATTCATTCTGTCAGCTAGCATATCCACCCGCCATTGCATTTCTGGATTACTATAGATTTCTTCTCGCAAGCGAACTAATTCTGCATAATGCGGATTGATGTATTTCTTTGAGTTACAGTTACTAATTACTTCACTTAATTTCACAAACATCGTTTGTAAAAGCAAAGTCATCGTTTTTTCCTTCTTGGTGTTCATAGAATAATATTCGTTGGACATTAATCGAATCAGTTCACAAACAAAAGTATCATCATATATCTTTATGACTGTATTGAGTGGAATATGTAGCGAATTGAAATAATCAGTACCTGCATCTGACTTAAAGTGAATCCAATCGTTTATGTAAGTGTTACTATAAGAGGAGTACTGTTGTGGAAAATCAATGTCATATATAATAGCAGAACTACTTTCCGCTATTATTTCTTTCCCATCAATTTCAAATAATGCTGGCGTTTTTATCAGTAAAAACAGATAAAAAGGATAACCATTCGGTCTTGATACTTTAAAATTTTTATCATGAGTTCCGTTACTTCCAATTCGTATCACTTCCATAAGTATTCTCCTCTAGGCTAGGATATATCAGTTATTGACCATGATATATTATTGAAATTATATTTGTCAACATCTTATAATAGAGCTTAGCAGAAGTTTGAAATTCTGATAAGGTGCATTTCTTCATTATCAATCTGTTTATCAGAACTAAAATTAGTTCCGATAATATAGCTTACAAGAATTTTGATTCTATAAACTTCTGATAAAAGATGCGTTTTTTGCACCTGTGATCTTATAATCAGAAATTAATTTCAGCTCCGATTATAGGTGTCTTACAATAATACAATAGATAAATACGTTTATACTGAGAGGAGACTTTTCATGATTCGATTGTTTGAACAGCATCAGATTCGAAAAATTAAGGAACTGGATGGCATTTGGGATTTCTCTCCTGAGGGAGATTTAGCAATGTACCAGTTACCAGTCCCAGGTTGTTGGGAACAACATCCTAACTTTAGTACCTATAGAGGTAAAGGAACCTACCGTAAAACAATAGTTATTACCGAACCAAGTACATTAAGACTTGAGTTTAAAGGGGTAAGCCATACTGCTTATGTCTACTTTGATGGGGAACTCATCGCTCATCACTATAATGCTTTTACACCTTTTAGTACCATTATAAAACAAGTACAAAAGGGAACGCATGAAATTAAAGTACTAGTTGACAATGGCTTTGGAGAATACTCCGCATTACATATTCCAAATGATTATTATACCTACGGAGGTATTACAAGACCTGTTTCCTTAGCATGTATCTCTGATACCTATATTAAACAAATCAAATTCACCCCTTCCTTCGAAGATGGTGTATGGTATGGGAAATTAGATGTTGTGATTCATAACACCACAAGCAAGCTTGGAAGATTTAGTTTCGTTAGCACAATAGATCATTATGAGATGAGTTTTAACGATGTAGAAGTATTGGGAGATAGTGAAACCACTGTTACTATAAAACAACAGTTCCCTGATATAACCCCATGGTCTCATAAAAATCCAAAACTTTATTCTATACATACCATCCTATCTTCTAATGGGAATGCAATTGATGATCTTATCGAGAGGGTTGGCTTTCGAACGGTTAACGTTATAGGTACTAAATTACAAGTAAATGGGGAACATGTTTTTCTAAAAGGATTTAACCGACATGAAGACTATGCAACCGTTGGATGTGCAATTCCTCTACCATTGATGGTACATGATATGGATCTTATGCAAGACATGGGCGTAAATGCACTAAGAACATGTCACTATCCAAACGATGAGATATTCCTAGATTTATGTGATGAGCGTGGTATTCTTGTATGGGAAGAAAATCATGCTAGAGGGCTTCTATTAGAAGATATGCAAAATCCTAACTTCGATAAACAATGTGAAGATTGCAATCGTGAAATGGTTGAAAATCACTACAATCATCCTTGTGTTATAATCTGGGGTATCCTAAATGAGTGCGCCAGTGAAACAAAAGAAGGTAGGCTAAAATATCAGAAGCAGTACGAGCAAATTAAAAACATGGACACATCACGTCCAACCACTTCTGCAACTTGCAGACATTTTACCGACATTAGCCTTGATTTACCGGATATCGTCTCGTTTAATATGTACTCTGGTTGGTATAAAGACGTTCCTGTGAAGGAACGAAATGAAGAAGAAATCGAATGGATTAAGAACTCAGGAGGAGACGATAAGCCTATCATAGTTAGTGAATTAGGCGCTGCCGCTATTTATGGTTATCGAGATCGCACCAGATGTAAATGGAGTGAGGAAAGACAGGCTGACATTATCGAAGAGAATTTAAAAGTATATATGAATGATGAACATATCACCGGAGTATTTGTCTGGCAGTTTGCTGATTGCAGAGTAACAGAAGAAGGACCATGGTTTGCTACTAGAGCTAGATGTCACAATAACAAAGGTGTTGTAGATGAATATCGAAGACCTAAGATTGCGTATGATATTGTAAAAAATTTGTTCTTAGATAAGAAATAGCAATAGACTATCATTTTCTGGTTCAAGATTAATTATAAAATTATTAAAGGAACAGTGATTAAGGGCAG
>DPVV01000586.1 GCA_003526525.1 Lachnoclostridium phytofermentans
TCAATTGAAAGTATTGCTACCATATAATGATTGTATGGAAATACTTTTTCAACATTTTCAATTTCTTTTTGATTAATAACTTCTCCAGTTAATAAATTATGAAGAAGTAAGTTTCTAGCTTCCTCTTCCTTTTCCCTTAAAAGATGATGCAATTCACCCTCCTGCTCCTGTATTTTTTCAATTGCACCACTTAAAAAAGAAAGTTCGTTTTTTACTCCAAGTCCCTCCATACCATTGAGCTGTTTCACATTTTGAACCAGCTTTCTCATTGGTTTAGAAAACTCTCTTGCTAATACAACTACCACAATAGTCCCAAGAGCAATAATAATTGATATAAATATGGTATATCCATTACGCACACTATCTGATTTACTCATCAGCGTATCCATATTATAGGTATTAATATAAATCCACTGGAATTGCGGTGATTTTTTATAGGTTAATAAGATTGCGCGATCTGTGTCTTTTTGATACTTGTAACCAGTAGTGATACCGTTTGCTAAAGACTCTTTTATGATTTCCATATCCTCAAACTTTTTAAGAAACTTAGAGCTATCTTTATTCGATATAATCGTACCATCTGGTATTACCAATATTCCTTGCGCGTCATTTGAATTGATACTTGACAGTAACATTTCATTTAATCGTTGTGCATCAACATTTACAACAATCGTACCTTTTGTTGATGTCGTGAGTTTATTTAAGCGATAAACATAAGAAATGACATTTCTCATTTCTCCAGCCGTCTTATCATTTGCCAGTTCAGAGACAGTTGCAGTATTATAGGTTCTTGGGTACCATAATCCAGCAGAACCCTGTGCTTTTAAATCCATTTCATCAATCCATGAAATATCTTCGTAAGCCTGCTTTTTAACAACACCTCGGTTCGTTGAGATAACGTAGTCAGCACCATCAAGGCAAAAATAGATAGAGCTAACTATTCTGTTGTTGTTTTGAATCTCTCTCATCTGGTCATAAATACCGGTGGCAACTTTGATTTTACTGTATTCAGAGTTTAGCGTTTTATATGTAGTAATGTTTTTTAATCCATTAAATTCATTGGTTCCAACCATTTGTAATATGTTCTTTACAATATTCATCAAGATCGCTTCGCTATAAGAACTGCTCGTATCAATTTGAGCCATAGCTGAGTTTGCAATTTCTTCTTCAGAATACTTCATCATTTGCACATTGCTGTAATATCCGGTAATTACTGTTGGTATTAGAAACAATAATAACAAGATAAAAATTAATTGAATTACGATCGGAATTCGTTTCATTGCATCCTCCGAAATTATATTTTCTTATGTAAATTAACTAATATGGCATCTTACTCCCGTATATATTTGTCGATTATGCATAGTGTATCTAATTTCATTTAAGATTGCAAGCAAAATTATTTGGTTATTTTCCCCTAAACCTGTTTTTGTATATAAAATAGATTTCTTTTCATCTTATTGACAGAATCTTCCATAGTTTCTTTTTTTTCTAGAATCCAAGAAAACTCCTTCTGTGTAATACTACTCTTTGTACAAAAATCAATAGCGATAGAGTGTTCCAATAGTTCAACCAAATTAGAATAAAATCGAAAAACTTGTTTTATAAACAAATAATGTTTTTCATATGGTGTATTGGATAGCTTTAAAATAGATTCTAAGGTAACAGTTCCTGGATATTGTCTTATCGCAATCTGTGCTGCTATGTGTTTTGCTACCAAGAAGGCATGAATCCCTTCTGTTTCTGGTAAAATAATCTCATTTATATTAATTTTGAGATCGATTAATACATCAAGATAAAGCTTAAGTTTTGTTATTATCTCTGATATTTTTATAATTTCCTCTAAGTATTCTTGTTTTTGTAATGCTACCATATCTCGCAGTTTTTTAAGATCTTGATTTCCTACCTCTAATTTTTTCTTATTGCTTGTCCATTCATAAAGAAATTTAGTAACTATATCATTCGAATCTTTCTTGTACTTTGATAAACGCTTTTTAGCTATAAGATAGGTACGTTTAATTTCATTATCTTTCCAGTCCTTCGTAACCGAATTATCTGTTAAAAGCACCGTATAATTTGGTTTTTTACTTGGACTTCCAAACTCTTCTAATTCTTGATATAGCTGATTAATGTATGGAGCCAAATAAGCAGTTCTAATATTATCAATCGCTAATAATAACTGTTGGCATTCTTTCTTTTTCATTTCATAATCAGCCAATAGTTGCTCTCTCTCTTTTTGATAAGTTCGGTAGATCGAATCCATTGTACTCGATAGTTCTAGTACAGAATCATTTTTTATTATACTATCAACATTAAGCATGGTATTGCCCTCCCATATATTCTTTGTAAGAATCTGGTTTGGTTAAATCTTTTACTGCGACAATCTCACCATGTCGAACAAGATACTGATATTGGTCCGAAACTGTTATAAGATACTCCTCGCGTACACCAAAGGCTCGTACTTCTCCTTGATTTATTGGAAGTTTCAGATTCACCATATTCAGTGCCTTTTTCTTTGTTCTGCTTACAAGGATCAAAATCACGCATAATGTTATTAAACTTACTATAATACCAGCACTTGCATAATATATCCACATAATACTTCCTCCTCCAAACGAATGAATTCGTAACTTTATTATATGAAATTTAGGATTTTATGTCAATTCATACATATTTTTACTTTATAAGTAGTTTGCTAAAGAAGAAATGCCCTTATATAAAAAAATAATCTTTAATAGAGATTCATGTAAACTCTCTATTAAAGATCATTTTTATATAGAAGACATAATTTCTTTTATATCAACATGTTGTTATCTACGATAAAATCTTCGTTTTATTATAGCAGCAAATATTAGACCTATGCCAGGTATAACAATAACATCACCGATTCTCGTATATATCGTTTTATGGTTATAAAATTTGACTTCTCCTCGTAGAGTTGTACCAATCAATGCATCTACTCTTTTTATAACTTCACCTTTTTCATTAATGATGGAAGTTAGACCAGTATTGCTCGCACGCACAACATACCTTCCATTTTCTACTGCTCGAAGGATAGACTGTGAATGGTGCTGATAAAGTGCAGCAGAATCTCCAAACCAAGAATCATTGCTAAGTACAGCAAGCAACTGCGCTCCATTCTTAACACTTTCTCTTGATATATTCGGAAATATCGATTCATAACATATAATTCCACCAACATCTCCATATTCCGTTTCCACTGGAAAAGTTTCTGTTCCGGGTGTTTGAGATAACTCCTCCATTAACATAAACGTAACGTCAGGAGAAATTCTACTAAAAATCTTTGAAAATGGTAGGTACTCACCAAATGGTACTAATTTTTGCTTATAATATGGATTTTTTGATATACCATCCTTAGTTACTACATACATTGCATTATAGCAAATGTATTCACCCTCTACTTCTTTACGGTTAAAAGTTCCAAGCACAATACTAATATTATGTTTCTCACTTAATGTCATTAACTGTTTTTGCTCTTCATAAGCTTCTTCAATATAAATGGGTACCGCGCTTTCTGGCCAAAATACAAGTCTTGTATTCTCTGTGACATTATCTTCAGTTAAATCAATGTAATCCGCTAGAATCTGAACTGTTGAAGTCTGCCATTTATTAATACCAGGATGATTTCCCTGTACTAATAGCACTTCAATAGCCTCAGAGTTTTCATCATCAAAGGATTTGTTCCCTCTAATGGCTCCAAACAAAAGATTTCCAACCAGTATTACTCCAATAAAAATATAAGCAGTTAGATTCATTAGTTCTTTTTCCCAACTATATCTCTCTGTCGCTATATGAAAAATACCAAAATAATGATTACTCGCTTTCACAATACCGAAGGCAAATCCACCATTTATTAATATCAATAAGAAGGAAATAAATAATCCACCAAATACAGAAGCAGACTGGATAAATAATGGCCAAGGTGTTACTGATAGGGATAATCTTGCCCATGGAAATGCTACAATACCAAGAAATTCTTGTAACCATTCTGCAAGTATATAAAGACATGCAATTATTACGATATCCCATGCAGTACCAGTACGTAAATGTCGAAAAGAAAGTAAGGAAATATATAACCCAAACCCGTTTTGTAAAACAATGATAAGAATAGCTAAACTAAGTAGAAAAACTGGTGTAGTCCCATCAAACGGCATAGCAGAAGATAAATGATAAAGCCAATATAACACCAGACCATAATAAAATAGAGAATAGGAAAAAATAGCGATTGGCTGTAGCTTTTTTAATTCCACCTTGTTGTTTTGCAAGAATACTAGAAATAGCGGTATCAAAGAAAAAAAGCATAAAAACCATGCTCTTCCTTCTAAAAATGCATAAGCAGTTAATATTCCCGATAACATACTATAGAGAAAAGTCTGCATTTTAGGAGAGTATTTCAATCCATTCATATAAATCCTCTATTCTGTCGTAATCCTTCTAATTTGGTCAACAGCACAAATTAGAATTACAACCATCGCTTTATTGTTCTTACGAATTTGCTTCCATCCACAGACAAGCTTTATTCAAGTTCTTGGCTCTTTTCTCAGAAATTCGCACCTTTTACAATAATAATTTCTCCCATTCTTACCAAAATTATGTGAACTGTAATAGGAACAACTATATAAAACGAAATGAATTATTTACATAAACGCCATCCACCACTATGACGAACGATTTTACTCTCTTGCTTTAGTTTTTTCACAATTCCCTCAATAACATCATGGAACATTTTTGTTCGTCTCGGGTATCCTAATTGCTCCGCCATTATTTTACTAATTTCATCTAAAGTAATTTCCTTATTTACACGGATAATAGATAAAACTCCCGCACAT
>DPVV01000585.1:0-1316 GCA_003526525.1 Lachnoclostridium phytofermentans
GGTAAAGAATGAGAAGGAAAACGCCTAAGATTTCAATTCAGCCCAAACATGTGCTGACTTTTTGTACAGTGGTATGCCTGATATTGATTTTCTTATCATTTCGATATGAAACCTTATTAAGCCCTGTAAAAACTGCGGTTGGGGGCGTTGTTACCCCGATGCAAAAAGGGATTAATACGTTGGGTAGTTTCTTATCTGATAAATTAGATACATTAGCAAATATGAGAGATTTAATGGAGGAGAACGAGAAGTTAAAAAGTCAAAACGAAGCTCTAAAAGTAGAGAATAGTATTTTGATTCAGGATCGATATGAGCTTGATGGACTTCGAAGACTTTACGAAGTAGATCAGAAATATGCAGATTATCCAAAAGTTGCTGCAAGAGTTATCTCCAGAGACTCCAATAGCTTTTATAACGTATTTACAATTGATAAGGGATCAAAAGATGGAATAAAGGTAGATATGAATGTGCTTGCTGGAAATGGTTTGGTTGGAATCGTAACAGAGGTTGGTGTAAATTATGCCAAAGTACGTTCGATTATTGACGATGCCAGCTATGTCAGTGGTATGTTTTTAAAGACTTCAGACACCTGTGATGTAAAAGGTGATCTTCAGTTATTAGATGATGGAGTAATTCGCGTTGAGGCAATCAGTATGAATGCAGATATCAAGGATGGTTATGAAGTAGTTACTTCTCATATTAGTAATAAATATTTACAGGGTATCTTAATTGGTTATGCTTACGATATTAAGGTGGATTCCAGTAATATGGCGAAATCAGGATATCTTCGTCCAGCAGTTGATTTTGAACATCTGGAGGAAGTATTAATTATAACAACATTAAAGGAAAAATTAGAAAAGGGAGAGTGATCCTTTTTTAATTAAGGTAGGGGTAAGACGTGATACGAGTTTTGGTAACCTTAATACAAATCTTAATATGCTTTTTATTTCAGAGCGCAGTGTTTCCGTCTTTTCAACTTGCGGGTGTCGTTCCGGATTTATTGTTGATTCTAGTGGTAACCGTAGCGTATACCAGAGGTATCTTTTCTGGTCTGTTTACTGGTTTGGTTTGCGGACTTTTATTAGACTGCTCCATTGGTGATGTGATTGGTCTCTATGGAATCCTTTATATGTTCATCGGATATTTTAATGGCTATGCAAATAAGATTTATGACAAAGAGGATTACACAATTCCTGTGCTTTTAATCGCTGCAAGTGAATTTGTATACTGTTTCTTCTACTATATAGCGGAATTTTTATTACGTGGTAGACTAAATTTAGGATTTTATGCTTATCGAATTATGTTACCAAGAGTAC
>DPVV01000585.1:1473-3225 GCA_003526525.1 Lachnoclostridium phytofermentans
ATTATGTTACCAAGAGTAATTTATACTGTACTTGTTGGTATCGTATTTTATAAGCTTTTTCATATGATACATTTGGGTTTAACCAAGTTAAGCAATAAGGAGGGATCATAGTGCTTGATGTTTTGCTTGATAAGCTAAAGAAATTATTTTCTTCTCGTATGATTCCTATTAACTTAATTTTTATGGGAATGTTTGCTGTTTTAATCTATCAAGTGTTTGTGATGCAGATTGTAGAGGGTACAGCAATCGCCGAAAAACAGGAATATTTAAATAATGATTCAAGACAAATAAAAGCTACTCGTGGAAACATCTATGATAGAAATGGAAAATTACTAGCTTATAATGAACCTAGCTATTCTATTGTTATTAGAAACAGTGGTCTAATGGGAACAAACGCAGAGAAAAATGCGATGATTCATAAGTTAATTAAGTTGCTTGAGAAATATGGATATGATATTGAATTAAATTTTAATATTATTATTAATGAAAACGGTGAATTAGCGTTTGATATTTCTGGTGATCAATTATTACGTTTTAAAAAGAATGCGTTTTGTAAACCGAGTATTAGTAAGATGGAAGAGGAAGAGAAAAATGCAACCGCGCAGGAGGTATTTGATTTCCTAAAGAATGGCGTAAGTGGATCACCGATGTTTCGAATCTCCGATGAATATTCTTTAGAGGATGCCTTAAAGATTATGACGGTGCGTTATCAAATGTTGATTAATGATCCAAGTTATGATCTTACTTTAGCTTCAAACGTAGATAAAGAAACTGTAGCGGCTGTGAAGGAAAACTTGGCAGATATGCCTGGGGTTGAAGTGAAATTAGAAACTTCTCGAGTATACAATGACAGTGTTTATTTTGCACATATCTTAGGGTATACCGGTCTCATCAATTCTACGGAATTGGAAAAGTTAAATGAAAACGAAAAAATCTATGAAGAAACAGACGTTGTAGGAAAAACTGGTATAGAAAAAGAGATGGAAAGCTACCTGGTTGGTACCAAAGGGGAATCAACCATAACCTTAAATGATAGCGGTAAGGAACTCGACACAAAAGTTACAAAACAACCTGTTTCCGGTAATGATGTTTATCTCACGATAGATCGTGACCTTCAAGTTGCAAGTTATCATATCTTAGAGAAAAACATTGCAGAAATTTTACTATCCGTTATTACTCCAGAGATGGATTATGGCGGAAAAGGAGTGAACGCTGCAAAGATAAAAGTGCCAATCTATGAAGTTTATAATGCATTATTATATAATAATGTGGTTGATATCGCTCATTTTAGAGAGGAAGATGCAACAGACTTAGAAAAAAGTGTGTACCAGAAGTTTTTAGACAAGCGAGAGGGAATCTTTAATAGCTTAAATGATTTATTAAAGATTGACAGTACGGTTACTAACAGTGCAGCAGGAGCAGAGATGGAGGAGTATCTACAATATGTATACTCTAAACTTTCTTCCAGTCAAGTTGGTATCATCTTATCTTCTAAGATTAACAAAGAAGATACGCAATATCTAAATTATAAGGATAATAAACTTAGCCTTAGTAAGTTTTTACAGTATGCTATTACTCAAAACTGGGTTGATTTATCTAAACTTGGTGTAGGTACAGAATACTATAGAACAGATGAACTATATGAAAAGCTAAAAGATTATGCTATGAATTTATTAGTGGATGACAAGGAATTTGAGAAGAAGATTTACCGAACTCTTGTCTTTTCGAAAAAGTTAACCGGAAGGGAAATTT
>DPVV01000404.1 GCA_003526525.1 Lachnoclostridium phytofermentans
AAGGCAACAATATATTGAAAGGCAACATCAGCGATGGCAAATGTACAGGCGGTGTTCGTCCCGCTTTGTGGCTAAAACTTGAAATTTAAATCTTGAGCTACGTTTCAAGTGGTTTGACTATAGTTACAGCATAAATTAAATATATTTTAAAGGAGAATTAAAATGAGTAAATACGAAAACGCGATGAAACTTATGGAGGAACGTTGCGGAAATGGTAAAGAAGAAGTTATTGCCCTTGCGACAATATCACTATCCCCGAACACTGCTGGTAATCCTCGCCCTGCTGTCCGTATGGTTTGTGCTTATTATGAAGACGGCGTATTTTATGTTTCTACGGACGCAAAAAAAAATAAAACACTGCAAATTGAGAAGAACAACGAGGTTTCCGTCGGTGGGTTAGATTGGTATTCTTTCCATGGCATGGCTGAAAATCTCGGTTGGGTTAAAGACGAGAAGAATGCCGAAATCAGAGCGAAATTTAAAAAAATCTTTGACTGGTTCGATGAAGTTGGTGACGAAGACAATCCGAACTCAATCGTTCTTCGTATTACCCTCACAGAAGGTACTATTACTGACAACGAAAGAAAATACGGTGAACAGCAGTATGAAGTTGATTTTATCAATAAAACGGCGATGTAAATAAATTCGTATAGTATAATCGTATTATCTTTGAAAATGATAATTTTGGAGTTGTTATTGAACAATGGGAGAGAGCAGCCTCAGTTATCTTGTGATGGATATTGAAGAGGAGGATCTATGCAAATGAAAACTATGCTGAAAATTATGCAAATGCGTAAAAACGAAATTCCTGATGATTTATTGCCTTTGTTTGAGGACATTGTTCAAACATATAAAGGAGACGAATGCGAAGAAAAATTTTTAAAAGCGATGGAAGAACACCTCACCAAGGAGCAACGCTTCCGGCTATACGAGCAAAACGGAAGTTGTAGCGGTACTGGGTACGATAAAGAACGCAAAGCCTTCGCACTTAAACACGCTGACAAGCCCCTTGCCGAAAGGCTGGATCTATTTACAAATACCTTTGGCAGAACAGCCGTTTTGAATGATGATAATACAATCACAGCCACTTTTGCCTGTAACCATGGATACTACAAGCATGCGCCAAAAGGAATGTTTCGATTTCCGGCATCCATTGAAACATATTTTGAAAGATGCGCAGGTGGGCGTTTGTATGAATATCAAAAAGCATTGGGAATAAAACTGAAGATTAAGTCGGTTGATGTGTCTCCCCTTAGCGAAAATATTGTAAATCCCGTTGTATTTACGTTTGAGATAGTGGATTAATAACACACTGATAAACTGGAATTTGGCGGTGCGTTTTGAATCAATCCGTATACTCTCGAGAGGTGGGGGCGCTTATATGAAATGTACGATAGATATTAGAAGAGAAGGTAATTCTGTTATGGCTTATCTTCCATTTAACCCAAGATCTGAATTTGGAATACCTAAAGGGTCAATCGGCAAGCTCCATTGCGAAACATGGTAAAGACTACAAGCATGACAGGGGGACCAAATTCCAATTTGTCAATGAGATTATGAACATTCGCTCCTGTAGGTGAATTAATACAAAGCTATATGAAATTTATGCAATCTAAACAGAGCGAAGGCTACCCTTGAGGAGCCACCGCAACAGCGGTTTAGTGTTATTTATATTTTGTGGGGGGATAAAAATGCCGACTTTAAAAAAGATAAGAGATACAATGAAAAAGCAGAAAATCAAAAGCGAAATTATGGAACAAATGGACTTTGAAGCTGACTGCAATAATCCGCATAATATTACTTCTCTAATTGACAAAATGGATAAGTTGCTGACAAAGGAGCAATGTCTTTCAATTATGGAAAAACAGGGTTGTTGCAAGGGAGGTCAGCGTGAAAAGGACTGTAAGGAGTTTGCCTTGGAACATGCGGATAAACCTTTTGCTGAGAAACTTGCATTGATGTCAAGTATTCAATATATGATGTCGCCTTGTCTGAATGACGATTGTACATTTACGATTACATTTGGCGGCTATCAAAACGGTGTTCACACGGGTAAAAACACTTGTTCCTGCGGCTCGATTAAAAAATTGAAACAGCCTTTTTCCGTTTCTTCTACATACTGCGGTTGTTGTGCAGGGCACTTTTTATATCACTATCAAAACGCTTTAGGAGTAAAACTGAAGTTGAAAGAAATCAATTCATCACCACTTAATACAAACGGTGAACAGTCATGCAAATTTACCTTTGAAGTTCTCGATTAACACGACAGTATAAGCATAATATGCAATTAAAAACAACAGACAAATTTGAATTTGTCGGGTAGTTTTTAAAGACAAGATTAGTGTTTCCCTTAGGACCTTTGCCTTGGAGCGCATGTGCAGCTGATGTGGTGGACAAATATGGTGTATATTGGTACATGACAGTATGACCATAAAACGAAGTATTTGAATTTATAGAGCAGATTATTTACATTCGGAGGTATTAGCTTATGGATGATGAATTGAAAATCAAAATGTACTCATTTACGGTGGATTGCAAAGACCCGCATGAATTAGCAAAATTTTATGCGGCGTTGCTCAAGTGGGAAATAATGTTTATCGATGAAGAATGGGCATGTGTATACGCTCCAGGAACCAATCAGGGAGCATATCCTTGTATATTGTTTCAACGGAATCCTGAGTATAAACCACCCGTGTGGCCGGAAGAACCTGGAGCTCAACAGCAAATGGCACATATGGACTTCGCTGTTAATGATGTAGAAAAAGCAGTTCAATATGCAATCCATTGTGGAGCAACAATCGCAGATAAGCAATTTTCAGATAATTGGAGAGTTATGCTTGACCCTGCCGGACACCCTTTTTGCTTATGTCAAATGAAATCAATTATCGATAGTACCCATTTTGCGTTGTTATAGAAAATCACGAAATATTAGTGGATGAGTTATTATGCAAGAAGTTTTTCCAACAAATCAAGCACTTAACATTGATGCAGATATAGAATGGCGTATTTTTGCTTCTTAAGAATATTTGAGGTTGATGCACAAATATTAAGGCTGTTATAATCTAACCAGAATTTCTATTAAATTAATCTGCTTTGGTGGGAGTTACATATGTATAATGAGTTAGTTACAGAGTTAAATACCCGTGGTGCAAATCTTATAAAAATAGTTGATATATCACAGCTCTCAGTAAAAGAAAACAGAGGGTATAACGTTGCTATTATAATAGGAGTAGTTCTTAGCCCTGGATATATCTTTCGTCAGTTAATAGAAAATATAGTAGATTATTCTGAATTTGGAGAAAAAGAGCGCCGTACTGATGAACTTGCAGAATGGATAGCTGATTTTCTTATTGCAAAAGGATACAGTTCATTTGCACAATCGGAAAGAAATCTAATAGATGGATATTATAATGAAAATACAAAAACTACTTTACTTCCACATAAAAAAATAGCTATATTAGCTGGATTGGGTTGGATTGGAAAAAGTAATTTGTTAGTAACACAGGAATATGGAAGTGCATTATGTATGTGTACCGTTTTGACAAATGCACCGTTACCTACTGAAAACAGACCAATAATAAAGCCAAAATGTGGTGAATGTACTATTTGTAAAGATATATGTCCAGCGGGTGTTATCCATGGTACTACATGGGAACGAGGTATGAATAGAGATTTAATCGTTGATGTGTACCAATGTGATGGATGCTTAAAATGTTTAGTAAACTGTTTTTGGACTAAAAAGTATGCTGAAAATAATATTGCTATATTTAATGAATGTGATGTTCATCAAGATTTTAATACGCTTTAGTTATCGATTACGAAATCCAATTTATCGTTGATAAAGTAGACAAATAGGAATTTTTTAAGATGTTGAATGATTCGCTGTTGTTTACAAAGGAGAATATTAATTTTTTGGCATTAATATATTGTAATGAATTGATGCCATAGGTGAAGTCATGAATCATAATAAAAGATGGCAGTTTATCGTTATACTAATTTTGACGGGTATATTGCTTTTTGAAATGGTCTTTTATTTACGAAGAAATC
>DPVV01000564.1 GCA_003526525.1 Lachnoclostridium phytofermentans
CTTAAATTAGTAAAATTTCCTTGCGTTATCGCCCATTCATATATCAGTGCAACGATACCTGAAACAATGGCTACAGCCGCACCAGTACCATTCGTAGTCACATAACTATCGTTTTGAGATGGTGCGGTAATATGTTCTCCAGGTGCTACCAAATCAGGTTTTATTTCTCCATCTCTTGAATACCCCTTACTAGAAAATGCAGAAATATTGCCATCAATACTATTATAGGATGTTATAGTTATAGGTGCAATCGAATTTCCAGGAGCTGTTATTGTTGTGAAAGAATCTGAATCAAGAAAATATGTATCATTCGATAGAATATTTCCTGATGGTAAAAAGGCATTTATTTCCCAATTAATTTTATCGAGGTTACTATAGCGGATCGTCCATAAACCACTTTGTATATTCACGAATCGAATCAAAATTAATTGTCTACCACCAGATAAAATATTGTCAATGCAGATAAAAGTCTCACCTATATATAATTTATGTGTATTAAGTTTTATAGGATCCAACACTAAGTTTGTTGATATTTCACCAGATGGAGATATTAATACAAGAGATACTATTTGACTATATTGCGGCCAAATCTCAATCAAAAAGTTCTTATCTTTATCTCCTGCATGTATAAGAATATCCTTGGTACTATTTTCAGCAGTTAAAAAACCAGAAAAATGTCTTCCTGTGTTTCCCTCGTTACCACCAGAAATAACGGAACAAAGCCCCGGAAATGTTGTTATAAATTCTAAGAAGTCCGTTAAAGGTCCTAAACTATAGTGTCCACCTTGATTGGTTCCCAGAGCAATACATAAAACAAATGGTCGTTTCAAATTTTTTGCAGTTTCAAAAACGAACCTTATTCCCTTCATTATATCTGACTCTTGATAGCAAATTTTATCATTGGAAACTGCAAAAATATCCTTTATTATGTTTTTTGCTTGCTTTAACTTCACCACTACTAATTCTGATAACGGTGCCACCCCTGAAAATTCATTCTTCTCATCTTCACTGCCAACTGCTATACCTGCAATCATAGTTCCATGGCCAAACTCATCATCCGTTGGCACTATAGTAAGAGGGTTTGGTTGCTTTAAAGCATGATTTATATCGTCTTTCGTATAAATTGTACCATATGAGAATTCAGTATCTTTTCCGGAGGTAGCTTCATTGTTTAAGGTTTGATCCCAAATTGCCTGTATTTTAGTTGTATTATCACTATAACGAAACGCTGGATGAAGATAGTTAATTCCACTATCAATGATTCCTATCAATACGCCGGTCCCATAAAGTTCATATTCCGGTTCATATCTAAATTTTGTCACTCCTGTTTCATCTAATGCAGTTGTAGAATCCGTAGTATAAATCGCTGGTATATAAGAATAAATCGATCCCAACTCACAAACATCAATAGTTTCTTTTGGCACATTGATAAGAGTATATCTATCGTTAATAACTGTCTTATTGGTAGCATAACTAAAATTCTCTAAGATAGAGTTCGGTATAATCAAATCCATGTATTCCTCATTAATAATTTCATCAACCATATAACACACCTTATTCCTCTACTTTTTAAAAATCAAATAGTTGTAATTCCGATGAAATATAGATACTATATATGTTTCATTATTTCTTAGATAATAATTTTTGGAATTTTTAAAATTTGAGTTTTATAATATTAACCTTTCAAATACTCCATATAAATCAACCTTACCAAACCCCCAAGTTCTATTCGGATAATCGATTAATAAATCTCTATCCGCTCCTCTAATTAGAAAAGTCTTAATCTCCACTCCTGTGATTCCTGTATAAAATCCTTTGGTAATAGCCCACTCAAATAAAAGTGCCACAATACCAGTATTTACTGCGGCTGCTGCCCCAGTTCCCGAGACATTTACATATCCATTCGTACTCCCTGGTGCGGTAAGTTCTGTTCCAGGAGCAACTAAATCTGGTTTTATTTCACTCACCCTAGTATAACCTTTACTGGAAAAAACGGAAATACCTCCCGTTAACGTATCATAGGAACTTATTGTGATTGGTGAAACCACATCCCCTGGAGTAGTAATTGTTGTATAAGTATCCGATTGTATGAAGTAGGTATCATTAGTAATAGTACTTCCAGCTGGTAGCCATGCATTAACCTCTGCATTTGCTCTATCAATGTTATGAATTCGAAATCTCCAAAGTCCACTTTGAGCGTCCTCAAATCGAATCCATATCAACTGGTCTCCAGTTATTGGAACCGTTGGAACATTTTTTACGCATAATTTAGTAGGTTCAAATACAAATGTATACAATGTCGTCTCACCAAATCTTGGTGTTAAATTCTCAATTCTTTCACCAGAAGGAGATATGATATCAAGTGAAATTCTTAGAATTGGCTCAGTCCATATTTCTATAAAAAATTTTTTATCATTCACTGCAACATTAAATTCAACTTCTATATATTCTTCTACACTTCTTATCATTCTAGAGTAATGTCTTCTAGTATTCCCTTGGTTTCCCGCACTAATAGTAACACAGGTTTTAGGTAATTCTGATAGATCGTTTAGATAACTACTAAGTGCTCCTAAACCATCATGACTTCCTTGATTGGAACCTAGTGCTATACATAGGGCTAGTGGCCGATTTAATTGTTGAGCAACTTTTTCAACGTATTTAGCCCCCATCATAACATCAGTTTCTTGATAACAAATTACATCGCTTGGTATGGACAAGAAGTCTTTGGTTATGTTCTTTGCTTGTTTCAGTTTCACAATTACAAATTCAGCTAAAGGAGCTACTCCAGAAAAGTCATTTGCTCTATCCGCACTCCCACCTGCAATACCAGCAATTGCTGTTCCATGACCGATTGGATCATCGGTAGGTACCACCTCTAAAGGGTATGGTTGCTCCAAGGCTCTATTAATATCTTCTTTCGTATAAATTGTTCCATATGGAAATTCTTCTTGATCCGTGGCCGGTGGATCAGTTGGATTAACTGTTTGATCCCAAATGGAAGTAATTCTTGAAGTATTGTCATTAAATAAAAATGCGGGATGAAGATAATTGATGCCACTATCAATGATTCCTATTAATACCCCAGTCCCCATAAGAGCTAAATTAGGATTACTCTGAACTCTTTTTACACCTGTTGCCTCTAGTACAAAAGTTGATTCTAAGATAAAGCACTTTGGTATATTGTTATAACCGATACCACTGAAATCACATCTATTTATATCTTCGTATGGAAGGTGAAATATAGAGTATGTGTTATTTACTCTAGTAACAACTATATTAGGATTTAGAGTTCCCACGCTAACATTAGGAATTAACAAGTCGAAATAATTTTCACTGATAAATTTGTTTTCCATATATAAACTCCCATCTTCGTGCTTTAGAACACATGCAATCAGATTATTGAAAAATAATTTTCTATTTATCAATATGATTTCTTTATTATCATTATAATAAAGTATGATTGAATTGAAGCTTCTATGAGATTTCTTTATCGTTTCGAGTAAACATTCTTATATGATGAGTTTTTCAAATACACCATAAATATCAACCTTTCCATAACCCCAAAACCGATTTGGATATTCTACATTAGGATCTCGACTTGCACCACGTATTAATAAAGTTTTAACTTCACGCCCCGTTATCGTGGTATAATTTCCTCGTACTACTGCCCATTCCATAAGTAGAGCTACCGCTCCGCTCGTAATAGCCGCTGCAGCTCCTGTTCCAGTAGCAACAGAATATCCAGTATTACCAGAAGGTGCTATTAAATCCGTTCCCGGTGCTGCTAAGTCAGGTTTCACTTCACCTTTTCTTGTATAACCTATCCCTGAAAAATAAGATATTCCTCCTTCTAACGTATTATACGAACCTATTGTTACTGGTGCAACGGAATCTCCTGGTGAAGTAACTGTTGTTTCGGGATCTGCTAGTAGAAAATGAGTATTGGTTGATATAAGATCCCCTGATGGTAGCCATACATTTATCACTGAAGTTGTATTATCGATATTATTATAGCGAAATCTCCATTGCCCACTTTGAGCGTTTTCAAATCGCAACCAAACTAATTGAGTACCAGTTTCTGAAACCGTAGCTATATTGTTGATACATATCACTGTAGGACTAAATACAAAGGAATATCTTCTAGATTGTCTTATTGCAGGATTGGTATTACTTATCTTCTCCCCTGATGGCGATGTAATCTCTAGTGATATACGCTGAATAGGCTCTAACCATATTTCCATAAAAAAATCTTTATCGTTTGCTCCAACGACCAGTTCGAATTCTGCATAAGGAATACCGGTTCTAATATTATCAGAAAAATGTCTCTGAGAATTTCCTTCATTACCAGCAGAAACTACTACACAAGTCTTCGGTAAACTTGTAATATTCCCCAAGTAAGTACTAGTGGAACCTAAACTATCATGAGGCCCCTGACTAGTACCAAAAGCGATACAAAGTACTAATGGACGATTTAATTCTCTGGCTATTGACTCTATAAATTTAATTCCCAACATAACATCTGTTTCTTGATAGCAAATTGCATTCTCTGGGACAGAAAAAAATTGCTTCGTAACAGTTTTCGCTTGTTTCATCTTGACTACCACAAATTCAGATAATGGTGCTGCACCGGCAAAATTATTGCTCTCATCTATACTACCTGCTGCTATACCTGCTATAGCAGTACCATGACCTATCTCATCATCCGTAGGAACGACTTCTAATGGATTTGGTACTTTCAGGGCACGATTTATTTCTTCTCTTGAATAGATTGTTCCATATGGAAAATCCTCATTTACCGGAGCATTTTCATCTGTAATCGTCTGATCCCAAATTGTATAAATCCTAGTGCTCTTATCACTATATAAAAAAGCCGGATGTTGATAGTTAATTCCACTATCAAGAATTCCTATTAAAGTTCCCGTCCCAAACAAGGAAAAATTTGGATTCGTTTGTATTTTATTCACACCGATTTGTTCTAAAGCTATACTAGCGTCCAATGTAAATAGGGATGGAAAATTCGAATAATTAAATATTCCAAGTGTACAAAAATCAATCCGATCACGTGGTATATTCGCAATGGAATGTTTCGAATTTACATAGGTTACGCTAGTACCACTTTCTAAAGTATCTACCAATCGATTTGGAATGATTATATCCATATAATCCTCACTGATAAATTTATTCGCCATAAAATCCATCCTTTAGATTTGATTATTGTCGGTTCATCGAAGTTCTTTTATTATCATATGATATTTAATTTAGAAAGTTAACTTCTGAAATGTTCCATATAAATCAATCTGCCCATAACCCCAAGCTCTATCAGGATAATCTATATTCTCATCTCTTCGTGCTCCACGGATTAAAAAAGTTTTTATCTCACTTCCCGTTATTCCTGTATAATTTCCCTTCAGAATTGCCCATTCTAATAACAAAGCAACTACGCCAGAAGAAAGTGCTGCCGCACTTCCAGTTCCCGAGACTGTAACATATCCTTGTTCATTGGATGGACTTTTAATCAAAGTACCTGGAGCAGTTAAGTCTGGCTTAACGATATCTTTTCTTGTAAAACCTTTACTCGAAAATGTTGAAATTCCACCTTCCAAAGTGTCATAAGCTCCCATTGTAATAGGACCAAAATCGCTTCCTGGTGCAGTTATCGTTATATAAGGATCTGATTGAAGGAAAAAGGTTTCTCTTGTAATAAGATCTCCAGAGGGTAACCAAACATTAAAATTCGAAGGTGTTTTATCAATATTATTTAATTTTATTTTCCATAAACCATCTTGTGCATTTTCAAAGCGTATTAGGATTAACTGATCTCCAGATTCTGATTCTGTTGCAATATTATTGATGCACACTTTGGTTGGCCCAAATACAAAATTATATTTTTTCAACTGGCGAATCCCTGGAGTTACATTACTAACCTTTTCTCCGGATGGAGATGTCATTTCAATCGATAATCGTTGAATTGGTTGCATCCATATTTCCATGAGAAATGCTTTATCTTTTTCCCCTACTCTAAATTCAAACTCTTTAAATTCATCTTCCTTCGCAAAGCTTCCAAAATAATGTCTATTCGTATTGCCTTCATTCCCCCCACTGGCAACAACACAGGACCTAGGTGCTCTAGTAATATCATTAAGATAATAACTTAACGGACCTAAACCATCATCTCCGCCTTGACTCGACCCTACGGCTATACAAAGAACAAGTGGTCGATTTAACTTTCTAGCAACATCTATAATATATTTAATACCCATCATAATATCTGACTTTTGATAGCAGGTAACTTCCTGTGATAATGAAAAAAATTGTCTCACTACTTTTTTAGCTTGTTTTAATTTTACAACGATTAATTCTGATAATGGAGCAACACCTGCAAAATCATTTTCAATATCCTCATTACCAGCAATGATTCCTGCGATTGCAGTCCCGTGACCATTATCATCGGTAGAAGGTACCATATCTAAAGGATTTTTTTGTGTCAATGCTCTATTGATCTCCTGCTTCGAATAAAAAGTACCATATGGAAATTCCTCATTCACCGGAGTATCTTCACTATAAATAGTTTGATCCCAAATGGAATATAATTTTGTAGTACTATCGTTGAACAAAAAAGCCTTATGTTGATAATACACACCTGTATCAACTACTCCTATCAAAACGCCAGCACCATATAGCGCTAAATTTGGATTTTGCCTAACTCTCTCAACTCCTAATTTTTCTGATGTTATCGTTGACTCTAGTGTATAACACGTAGGAAAATACGAATAACTAAAACCACTAAGACTACAAAAATCAATTTTATCGATTGGCATCTGTACGATTGAATATAAATTATTTATATTTGTAATAGTTCCTTGATTTTCATATGTACTTAATAAGGGATTAGGAATAATCAACTCCATAAACTTTTCACTATAAAATTTATTTTCCATAACTAGTCCCCTGACTCTTTTATATCAGCATATGACGTAGCTTATAATTCTATGTTATTTAAAATATTTTATGATAATGTAATATTTAAAGGACATAATAACCAAGAGAACGTATGCTTCACGAACCTTTCCTTGACAGGAATAAAGTATCATGATTTTTATAAGAATTTTGGGCTTGTTTAAGTTCTACAGAATGATATAATAGAATTACCAAAGAATAGGAGGTAAAAAAATGGATAACGAAAAAGTTAGCAGTTTATTGAATGATCAAGTAAGGAAAGAATTTTATTCTTCTTATTTATACTTAGATATGTCAAATTACTATACAGAGCAAGGCTTAGATGGTTTTGCAAATTGGTTCAAAGTTCAAGCTCAAGAAGAAAGAGACCATGCGATGCTTTTTATGCAATATATGCAGAACAATAACTTAAAAGTAACTCTTAAGGCAATTGATTCTCCAGTGAATGAATACACTTCAGCAATGGAACCTCTAAAGTCAAGCTTAGAACATGAACAATCTGTAACGGACTTCATCCATACAATATATGATGCTGCATTCACGGTGAAGGATTTTCGTACTATGCAGTTTCTTGATTGGTTTGTAAAAGAACAGGGAGAAGAAGAAAAGAAAGCCACAGATTTAATTAAAAAAATGGAACTCTATGGCAATGACTCTAAGAGCCTTTATATGTTAGATCAAGAATTGGGTAGTCGTGTTTATATGGCACCAACGTTAGTGTTATAGAAACTTAATCTTAGAAATCGCTAACTAGTTTTCAAGATGAGAAAGTTGAGTTATTTATATAGAAAAGAAAGTGCTTCGTTGATATTCAACAAAACACTTTCTTTTATTAGTTTCATTAATATAGTAATTCCCCACTCGTGTCTGTTCTTAAGTCTGTGTTTCTAACTTTATCTCTCACAGAAAGTACTAAGTTTGGAGATACTGATACTTCATCTAATCCCATTCTTAAAAATTTCTCAATGAGTGTGATATCACCACCAAGTTCTCCGCATATTCCTACCCAACATCCACCTTTATGACCGTTCTCAATTACCATCTGAATCATTCTGAGAATAGCGGGATGATGAGGATCATAAATGAAATCCAGTTTAGGATTCTGCCTATCAATTGCTAAGGTATATTGTGTTAAATCATTGGTTCCAATACTAAAGAAATCAACTTCTTTTGCCAGTAAATCACTTATCATAACAGCTGCTGGTGTTTCAATCATGATACCTTGTTCCACATTATGAAAAGGTATTCCTTGCAAAGTTAGTTCATCTTTTACCGATTGTACTATTTCCTTTATCTTCTTTACTTCATCAACAGAAATAATCATAGGATACATTATAGCTACAGTACCATAAATGCTTGCACGATAAATGGCACGAAGCTGTGTTCTAAATATATCAGGCTGTATTAAACAAATACGAATAGCCCGGTAACCCATAGCTGGATTTTCTTCTTTATCTAGGCCAAAATAGTCTGCCTGTTTATCTGCTCCAATATCCAAGGTACGAATGACTACTTTTTTGCCCGCCATATTTTCCAATACAGTTTTATAGGTTTGAAACTGTTCTTCCTCTGATGGAAATGTATCCTTTCCTAGGTATAAAAACTCACTTCGGAAAAGTCCGATTCCTCCAGCATCATTTTGTAGTACACTTGCAACATCAGAAGCACTTCCGATATTAGCAAAGATATCGATTTTCTTACCATCTTTCGTAACATTATCTTTTCCTTTTAACTCCTGCTGCAGTTTCTTCTTATATAGATTCTTCTGCTGCTTTTCTTTCATAGAAGCAGAAATACCTTCTGTAGGTTCTGTAATCAAAATACCTTCGTATCCATCAACAATTGCATCTTTTCCATCACAATCTTCATCATATTCCACCCCAATTAAAGCTGGAATGTTCATCATTCTGGCTAGAATTGCCGTATGGGAATTGGTAGATCCCTTTCTAGTGACAAATGCCAAAACTTTCGTCTTATCAAGTTGCAAAGTCTCGCTAGGTGCCAAATCATCTGCCACTAAAATATACGGTTCGTCCGTTCGCAATGAGCTATCGGCCTTTCCCTGTAATATCTTAATCAGGCGGTTGGAAATATCCTTTACATCAGCAGCCCGTTCTTTCATATATTCATCGTCCATAGACGAAAACAATTCCGCAAAATTATCTCCGGTGGATGCCACGGCATATTCTGCATTTATCTGCTCATTTTTAATCATATAAGTTATGGAGTCCACATAATCCTGATCTTCTAACATGATCTGATGGACCTCAAAAATCATGGCATTCTGCTCACCAACTTGAGTAACTGCTTTATCATATAATTTCTGCAGTTCTTCCTTTGCCTTTTCTCTTGCTTCATCAACACGTAAGATCTCCGTTTCCACATCCTCTATATGTTGCCTACGTACCTGACCTTCTTTTTTATGAAAAAGTAATACTTTTCCTAAGGCAATACCACCATATACACTCTTTCCAGTATACTTTTGTACCATATTTCACCTATCTTTCTTGTTACAAGTTTTCTTTAATAAATTCCTCGATGGAAGTATTGGCTTCTTCTTCATCTTCACCTGTAATTTTTATGGTTATCTCATCTCCCTGCTTAACGCCAAGGCCCATTATTCCAAAAATTCTTTTTAAATCAGCTGTTTTTCCGTCTTTCATTAAGGTTATATCTGATTTAAACGTACCTGCCTTCTTAACTAAAAGTCCTGCTGGTCTTGCATGTATTCCTAGTTGATCTTTGATTATATAACTAAATTCTTTCATTTCTTGCACCTCGTCATATATTTTTTTATGCATACCTTCATATGCTGATTTTGTTACAAATTTTTGATACTTATTACTTTTTTAGATTAATTGAAATTTACAATCTTCTATTTTTAAAATATC
>DPVV01000389.1:0-156 GCA_003526525.1 Lachnoclostridium phytofermentans
AATGTATTTTTAATCCATAAACCACAGACTATTAGAGAGCAAACAGTCTAACAGTTAATTTGCATAAATAATGATGAAAGGAGCTTAAATAATGATGAAAGGTACTTATATAATGACGAAGGAGCTTAAATAATGATAAAAGGTACTTATATAATA
>DPVV01000389.1:251-4524 GCA_003526525.1 Lachnoclostridium phytofermentans
ATAAAAGGTACTTATATAATAAAAGGTACTTATATAATAAAAGGTTCTTATATAATATTGAAGGGAACTTAAATAATAATGAAAAGCTATCTTAAATAATAATGAAAAGTTATCTTGACATATCTAACTTTCATCATTATAATGTCTTCAATAGCATAAGAAAAGCAATGACGGAAAGAGTAGTTTATCGGAAACATACAGAGAGAAAAACATTAGGTGGGAGTTTTTTATGAAGGAAGATAGACGAAAACCATTCCAGAGCTGTAGCGCTGAAACGTAGTAAGTGCTACCGTATGCCTGCGTTAAAGGATAGGATTTGATAGAATCTGAAGTGAAAAGTTAAGGTGGAACCGTGCAGTAGGATTATTTGCACCCTTAAGAGTGGTAGATTACCATGCTCTTTTGGGTGCTTTTCTTATGCTTTTTATTCAAATTTTGAAAGGAGAGCAATGAAAATGAAAGTAATACGAAAGGATGGTTCCATTGTAGAACGAAAATTTGAGGAATTGGAAGGAAGGGAGGCATTTTGGCATACGAGTGCACATGTATTAGCACAAGCGGTAAAAAGACTATATCCAACAACGAAATGTGCCATAGGTCCGTCGATTGAGCAAGGGTTTTATTATGATTTTGAGTTTGACTTTAATTTTACAGCAGAACATCTTCAAAAAGTTGAGGATATGATGAAGACGATTATCGCAGAATCTCTCGTCCTTCAACAATTTATATTGTCTCGTGAAGAAACATTCCATTTTCTGGAGAAGAAGGAGGAGCCATATAAACTAGAATTATTGAATGAGTTGCCATGTGATGCGAAAATTAGTTTTTTTGAGCAAGGTGAATTTGTTGATCTATGTTCAGGGCCTCACCTTAGTAATGTCAGTTATATTAAGGCTTTAAAGCTAACTCAGGTTGCCGGTGCTTATTGGAGAGGAAAGGAAGAGAATAAAATGCTTACAAGAATTTATGGAACTTCTTTTTCAAGAAAATGCGACCTTGAGACATATTTAAAGCAACAGGAAGAAGCAAAACTTAGGGATCATCGAAAACTTGGCAAAGAACTGGAGTTATTTACATTTATGGAGGAAGGGCCTGGTTTCCCATTTTTCTTACCAAAGGGTATGGTGATAAAGAATCTCTTACTGGACTATTGGAGAGCTCTTCATGAACGAGAAGGTTATGTAGAAATATCAACACCTATGATACTCAATCGTAAATTATGGGAAACATCAGGGCATTGGGATCATTATAAAGAAAACATGTATCTAACTAATATTGACGATGACATCTATGCAATAAAGCCAATGAATTGCCCCGGAGGAATGCTTGTGTATGGGAGTAAACCACGTTCTTACAAGGAGCTTCCACTTCGTTTCGGTGAATTAGGATTGGTGCATCGCTATGAGAAGTCAGGGCAGCTTCATGGGCTTATGAGAGTGCGATGCTTTACTCAAGACGATGCTCACATCTTTATGGCAGAAGAACAAATTAAAGAAGAAATTAAAGGTGTTATCCGTCTAACAGACGAGGTTTATAAAAAATTTGGATTTACCTATCATGTCGAGCTATCAACACGTCCGGAAAACAGTATTGGTTCCTTGGAAGACTGGGAACTCGCAACAAATGCATTAAAAACGGCTTTGGAAGAGATAGAGCTTCCTTACTTGATTAATGAGGGAGATGGTGCATTTTATGGACCTAAGATCGATTTTCATTTAAAAGATTCCATCGGAAGAACTTGGCAATGCGGAAGTATTCAGTTAGATTTTCAGTTACCCCTCCGATTTGGGGTAGAATATATTGGTGCTGACGGGGAAGTCCATCGCCCTATTATGATTCATCGTGTTATATTTGGTTCCATCGAGCGATTCTTTGGAATTCTAATTGAACACTATGCAGGTAAATTTCCAACTTGGTTAGCACCGGTACAGGTTAAGGTGTTAACAGTATCGGAGCAGTTTAATGACTATGCTAAAGATATTATTAAGGAATTAAAGCTACAAGGAATACGAGCTAGTCTCGATAGCCGTAGTGAAAAACTGGGATATAAAATAAGAGAGGCAAGGCTTGATAAGATACCGTATATTTTAATTATTGGACAAAAGGAAATGGAGAGTAAGAAAGTATCGGTGTGGAACCGTGAAGAAGGAGATTTAGGAGAATTTCTAATTGGAGATGTAGTTAACTTAATTAACAAAGATACTATGTTATAATAATATTAGAAATATCATGAGTATTTTATTACTATATTGGATATAAAGAAGCTATATTAAAAAGCTTATCAAAAGACTCCATCAAGAGGTTACATTAAGAAGGTACATTAAGAAGGTGGACTAAGAAGGTGCATTAAGAAGTTATATTAGGAAGCTACATCAAGAAGTTGCATTAAGAAGTTGCATTAAGAAGATACATTAAGAAGGTGCATTAAGAAGTTATATTAGGAAAGCTACATCAAGAAGTTGCATTAGGAAGCTACATTAAGAAGCTCCTGTATGAAACTACATTAATAAGCTACTATACTATTAACAAGACTAAGGATTTGATAAAGTAAAACTTTTTGGGCTACTCAAAAGGATACTTTTATCAGATCCTTTTTTATTATTAACGTTTAACTTACGGAGATAAAATCACGACAAGACAGATAGAGAATAACAAACTTCTAAGGACTAATAAAATCAATTTATCTATATGCTTACCAGAATATTCTCCCACCTCTTAGGTGGGAGTACTTCTAAGAGGTGGGGCTTATCACTTAGCACTTTGAGAGTATATCACGTAGTACTTATTAACTATAGAAAGTAATTATCTGGAAGTATATATTGGGAATAGTTGGTTATATATGTAAGAGCTTACAATATATGGCCAATAATAATAAAGAGAAGGAGTTTTTTATCTATGTGGTTTACAAAAAAAGGGGTTTCAAAAGTAATTGCATGCTTGTTAGTAGCATCTACAGTATTTTATACACAAGTAGATCGAAACGCATCCTTAGCAGCAACTGTGGAAAGCAGTCAGGTAGTTTTAACTGAGTCTGGAGGATGCCTGGAATCCGCCTATGTTAAGTGGACACCAGTTACAACAGCAAGTGGCTACAATGTGTATTACAAAGGGGCAGGTGAATCTGATTCTGCGTATAAGCAAGTGGATAATGAACTGATACGTCAGTATTCTTCCTACTGTAGAGCAGAAGTATTAGGACTTAAAAAAGGTAATTACGTAATGAAAGTTGTTCCTCTCTTTGATAATAAGGAAACAACTACAATGGCGGTAACACAAACACTTTCTGTTTCAGAGCATGTCCGCGAGGGTTTTGCATTCGCGGCACAATCACCAATGGGTACGGGGTCCGGCGGTTATAACAATGATGGAACAGTTCCTACTAATTCACAAATCATCTATGTCACAAAAGATACTGTGAATACGCTTACATTAGATGTCATAACAAGCAGTAATGGAAGCACAACAAAAGCAATTGGATTAGCAGATGTTCTAACAAAAAGACAAAAGGGTTATGACAAGAGACCGTTAATCATTCGTTTCATTGGGAAGGTTACAGCAAGTGATATATCAGGACTTAACAGCACTGGCTATCTTCAGGTGAAAGGCTGTTATAATGTGACACTAGAAGGTGTCGGAGAAGATGCTACCTGCTATGGATGGGGAATCTTAATTAGAGAAGCACATAATGTAGAGGTAAGAAATCTTGGAATGATGCTTTTCCCAGATGATGGTATATCTCTTGATACAAACAATGAAAATATTTGGGTACATAACAATGACATTTTCTATGGTGCTGCAGGTAGTGATGCAGATCAAGTAAAAGGTGATGGCTCCTGTGACATAAAGGGATTCTCTAATTATGTAACAATTGCATATAACCACTTTTTTGATTCTGGAAAATCTTCTTTATGTGGAATGAGTGATACAAAAGAATTTTTTGTTACCTATCATCATAACTGGTTTGATCATTCGGATTCACGTCATCCACGTATTCGTGTAGGAACAATTCATATTTATAATAATTATTTTGATGGAAATTCAAAGTATGGTGTTGGAGTAACACAAGGTTCGTCAGTATTTGTAGAAGCAAATTATTTTAGAAATTGTAAATATCCGATGTTAATCTCTCTTCAGGGAACAGATGTATATGGCTCAAAAGAGGGTACTTTCTCTGGCGAAGCAGGAGGTATGATAAAGGCTTATAATAACACAGTAATTGGTGAAACAAGATTAGTTTATGCGGGGAAAAATGCTACAGAAGATCGGAAGAGCG
>DPVV01000421.1:0-1038 GCA_003526525.1 Lachnoclostridium phytofermentans
ATCACAGTTGGCTTAACATTATATGTTCCGATAGAAATAGGTAAAGCAATTGATGAAATTGTTTATGGCAGTGTGAATTTTCCTGTCATACGTGATATCTTACTCCGAATTGTAATTATTGTTGGAATCACCGCTGTAGCACAGTGGTTCATGAGTATTTTGAATAACAAAGTAACATATGAGGTTGTCAGGGATATTCGTAAGGAAGCTTTTGAGAAAATAGAAGTCTTACCACTAAAATATTTGGATTCTCATCCATCTGGAGAGATTGTGAGTCGAATGATTGCGGATGTAGAACAATTTGCAGACGGTTTACTCATGGGATTTACTCAAGTCTTTACAGGAATTATGACGATAATCGGAACGTTAGTATTTATGCTTCGTTTAAATATAGGCATTACGTTCGTCGTTGTTTTGCTTACACCAATCTCACTATTTGTAGCGAACTTTATAGCTAAGAAAACGTATGCTATGTTTCAAGCGCAATCAAAGACACGCGGGGAACAAACTGCTTTGATTGATGAGATGTTAGGAAATGAGAAGGTTGTGAAGGCTTATCATCAAGAAGAAGAGGTTATTAAGCATTTTGATGAAATAAATGAACGATTAGCGAAGTATTCATTGCGAGCAATTTTTTATTCCTCCATAACAAATCCAGCGACAAGGTTTGTGAATGGATTGGTTTATGCGGGGGTAGGATTCACGGGAGCGTTTGCAGCAATGAACGGAATTATGACGGTAGGTGCATTATCAAGCTTTTTAAGTTACTCCAATCAATATACGAAACCCTTTAATGAAATCTCAGGGGTTATTACGGAAATTCAGAATGCAATCGCTTGTGCGGCGCGTATTTTTGAGTTATTAGAAGAACCCGTTGAAATTCCAGATAGTAAAGATGCGGTAGTTTTAAACGATGTAAAAGGTAATGTGGAATGTAATGAGGTTGATTTTTCCTATGATAAAACGAAAAAGTTAATTGAAAACTTAAACCTAAAAATTCATCCTGGGCAAAAGATTGCTATTGTTGGACCTACTGGG
>DPVV01000421.1:1219-2853 GCA_003526525.1 Lachnoclostridium phytofermentans
TGTTGGACCTACTGGGTGTGGTAAGACGACAATCATTAATTTATTAATGCGTTTTTACGAAGTAGATCACGGATCAATCTTAATTGAAGGAGAGGATATTAGAAATATAACGCGGAACAGTCTTCGTGGAAGCTATGGAATGGTGTTACAGGAGACTTGGTTAAAGTCCGGAACAATACTTGAAAATTTAAAGATTGGAAAAGAAGATGCAACCAGGGAAGAAGTAATCAATGCTGCAAAAGAAGCTCATGCGCATTCCTTTATAAAGCGCTTACCGAATGGTTACGATACTGTCATAGGGGAAGATGGCGGTATGCTATCGGGTGGGCAAAAGCAGCTTCTTTGTATTACTAGAGTAATGCTTAGTTTGCCACCGATACTTATCTTAGATGAGGCTACCTCCTCGATTGATACGAGAACAGAGGTTAAGATACAAAGCGCTTTCCAAAAATTAATGCAAGGAAGAACAACATTTATTGTTGCGCATCGATTATCAACGATACAAAATGCAGATGTTATTCTTGTTATGAAAAATGGAAATATCATAGAGCAAGGAAATCACGAGGAGCTTTTAGCAAAGAAGGGCTTTTATAAAGAGTTGTATGAGAGTCAGTTCGCTGCTTCTTAACGAGCAATATAACCTTACAGAAAATATCCCCTGCTTTTTAGCGAAGCGGGGGACAGCTTCGTCTCAGTGGGTTTTCAAGCAACCACTGAGATAGGTACATGGTACTAATATTGCGAAGTATGCTGTATTCATAATGAGAGGTGTATTCTTGACCAACTCTAACATAGAGCCGATTAAGATAGACATATAATGGTACTTAAGATAAAATAAAGCTATTAATACATTACGATAAATGATTACAGAAAGGTGAGAATGTAATGAAAAGTACAACTATTAAGAAATGGCATAGACTCTTCCAAAGTAGTTTATACAAAAACAGAAAAAAATTATTACTATTCCCTTTGATTCTAATTTTATCTTGTATGATTGTTTCTAACCTTCCATTTCATAGTTTTCAATCAGAGAATGTGTTTGCAAAAACCACAGAAGAGATTACTCTATCGAATACCTCTGTAAATGTGATTGTTGGAGATAAAACAAAACTAACGATAAATGGGACAAAGGAAAAGGTTATATGGAGTGTAAAAGATAAAAAGATTGCAACGGTGAGCACCAGTGGTTATGTTAAGGGGATAAAGAAGGGGACAACAACGGTTAGCGCTAAAGTTTCCGGAAAAACATTTACCTGTAAAGTAACAGTGGAGCAACCAGTGTTAAGCTGTAATAGTTATCTTGGCGTGATCGATAATGAAACAACATTAACGGTTTCAGGAACGACAAAGAAAGTAGATTGGACATCCTCTAATGAAAAAGTTGCCACTGTTATGAAGAGTGGTAAAGTGAGATTTCTTGCGAAAGGAAATGTTGTTATCACTGCTACGGTAGGTAACCAATCATATAATTGTTATTGTGCGATTTATACTTCGAATGATTTTCGCAAGCTAACTAAAACGGAAAAAGAGGTCATGAATAAAATTCAGCTAATCTTAGCAGAGAATATTACAAATCGTATGACTGCGGTAGAAAAAATTCGCTTTGTTCATGACTATTTGGTTTTACATACAGA
>DPVV01000388.1 GCA_003526525.1 Lachnoclostridium phytofermentans
GGATAAGAACAATCAAAGAGTGATTCATTATATAAAAACAGATGAAGATCATAAACAAGTTGAAGTCATTTTGAATTGTTCTGAGGATAGTATTGTAGTTGAAAGAAAAGGTAATGAATTATTTAGCCTATTAAATGAAGATACTATTTTAAAACCGAAAGGTGTTTTTATTCAGCAGATATAAAAAAGCGTAGTGAAAAATGCGAGATACAAAACTCGTACACAAGCGTGCTCGCGGTTTTTACAAGTAAAAAAGATTCATTTTTAGTTACACTCGCAAGCTTGAAGGAGAAAAAGATTTATGAGAGAAGCAGGAATACTATTACCTTTATCATCCTTACCGTCAAATCATGGAATTGGTGATATGGGATCCTATAGTTTTGAATTGATTGAATTATTAAAAACGGGTGGCTTTCACATTTGGCAGATATTACCCCTTAATCCTTTGGGATATGGTAGTTCACCTTACCAGCCATACTCCTCATTTGCAGGTGATGAGATTTATATAAGTCTTGATGAATTATATAAGGATGGTTTATTAACAAAGAAACCGCCAAAGTTTCAAAAAAATAGTAAATCTGTTGATTATGAGAAAGTAAGAAACTATAAAGAAATTTATTTAAAAGAAGCTTTTCTTAATTTTACAGAGGATTCTGATTATAAGGAATTTATAAAACAAGAATGGGTGTATCTTTATGCCGTATTTCTTACACTAAAAAAGAAGAATGAATTAAAGTGTTGGAATGAATGGGATAAGGAACAGAAGGAATGGATAAGAACAAGAGAGTTTGATGTATCTGTATATGAAGAAGAAATACGGTATGAAATGTTTGTCCAGTATATCTTCTACAAACAATGGATGAAAGTAAAGACTTATGCGAATGAAAATGGCATTCGAATTATGGGTGATATTCCATTCTATGTAGGAATAGACTCTTTAGATGTCTGGGCGAACCAGGAGTGCTTTTTATTAGGAGCTGATGGAAAACCGACATTTGTTGCGGGGGTACCGCCGGATTATTTTAGTGCTACTGGTCAAAGATGGGGAAATCCAATCTATAACTGGGATTATTTAAAAAAGCAAAATTATCAGTTTTGGTTAGACAGGATTGCTTATAACAGTAAACTGTTTGATATTATCCGTATTGATCATTTCCGCGCTTTCGATACTTATTGGAAGATACATGCCATCTGCGAAACTGCTGTGGAAGGTGAATGGTTAGAAGCACCTGGATATGAAGTGTTTGACTTAATCGTTAAGAAGTTTCCAGAAGTTGAAATTATTGCAGAAGACTTAGGGGATTTAAGGGAAGAAGTTCATGTGCTTAAAAACCATTATGGATTAAAGGGAATGAAAATCGTTCAATTTACATTTGATCCAAATGAAAATAATAATAATTTTGAAGATACCCAAAATATGGTGATCTATACAGGAAGTCATGACAATCAAACGATAAGAGGCTGGTATTTATCTCAGGATAAAAAAACACAGAATGGGATTAGAAAATCTCTTAAGAAATCAGGCTATGACGATAGAATCATCTCCAAACGATTTGTAAGACTTACGTTAGATAGTATTGCAGAAATGGCAATCCTGCCGTTACAGGATTTAATTAATTTGGGTGATGAAGCCAGAATTAATACTCCTGGTACACTAGGCTCACCTAATTGGGAATGGAAATTAGATAGCTTTCGTAAACTTAAAAAAGAAATCGGTAATTTAAAGGAATGCATAATTGCTAGCAGACGGTAATTTTGACATAGGGAAGGAGCAGGAATGTTAGTAGAGATATTACAGAAAAAGTATAATAAAACTCTTAAGGAATGTAGTAACGAAGAAATATATTTTGGCTTACTAGAAATGACAAAAGTAATGGCTGAGAAAAAATATAGGAAAGATACGAATAAAAAGATTTATTATATTTCAGCAGAATTTTTAATCGGTAAGTTATTATCCAATAACCTAATCAATTTAGGGATTTATGATGAAATCAGAGAAGAATTAAAACAACATGGTAAATCCATTACAGAAGTTGAGAGCATTGAACTAGAACCATCCCTTGGAAATGGTGGTCTTGGAAGATTAGCAGCATGTTTCCTTGATTCTATAGCATCACTTGGACTCAATGGGGATGGTATCGGATTAAACTATCATTTTGGATTATTCCGACAGGTTTTTAAAGATTGTCTTCAGAAGGAAACCATTAATCCTTGGATTACAGATGAGAGCTGGCTTATAAAGAGAGATAAATCTTATACAGTAAATTTCAAGGATTTCACAGTAAAATCAAAGCTTTATGATATAGCTGTTACAGGTTATGATAATCGTACGAATTGGCTGCATTTATTTGATATAGAAACGGTTGATGAATCCATAGTAAAAGAAGGAATTTCCTTTGAAAAAGCAGATATCGAGAAAAACCTTACGTTATTCTTATATCCGGATGACAGTGATGAAAAAGGCGAACTTTTAAGAATTTATCAGCAGTATTTCATGGTAAGCAACGCTGCTCAGATGATCTTAGAAGAGTGCATCCTTAAGGGAAGTAATCTGCATGATTTATACGATTATGCGGTAATTCAAATTAATGACACCCATCCGACTATGGTCATACCGGAATTAATTCGCTTACTTATGGAGCAAGGCATTGAAATGGATGAGGCAATTGATATCGTTTCTAAAACCTGTGCTTATACGAACCATACTATTTTATCAGAAGCGTTAGAAAAATGGCCTGTGAAATATCTAAATAAAGTAGTACCTCACTTACTTCCGATTATCGAAGTGTTAGATAATAAAGTAAGAGAACAATTTGATGATCCTACGGTAACAATTATTGATGAGCAGGAAAGAGTGCATATGGCACATATTGATATACACTATGGCTTTAGTGTAAATGGTGTTGCAGCACTTCACACAGATATCTTAAAACAAAATGAGTTAAACAATTTTTATAAGATTTATCCTGAAAAATTTAATAATAAAACCAATGGAATTACATTCCGTCGCTGGTTAATGCACTGTAATTATCCTTTAACTTCATACTTATCAGATTTAATTGGAGATGGATTTAAAAAGGATGCTAACCAATTGGAAAAACTTCTGAAATTTAAAGAAGACACTACCGTATTAAATACCTTACTTGATATTAAATATAAGAACAAAAAAGCTCTTAAAGAGTATTTGTTCAAGACTCAGGGTATTGAAATTGATGAAAATTCTATCTTTGATATTCAGATCAAACGTTTGCATGAATATAAGAGACAGCAAATGAATGCTTTATATATCATTCATAAATATCTAGAAATTAAGAATGGCAAAAAACCTGCAACTCCAATTACATTAATATTTGGAGCAAAAGCAGCCCCTGCTTATATTATTGCGAAAGACATTATCCATTTGATTTTATGTCTTCAGGAATTAATAAATAATGATAAAGATGTGAATCCTTATCTAAAAGTAGTTATGGTAGAAAATTATAATGTAACATTAGCTGAAAAATTAATTCCGGCATGTGATATATCAGAACAAATTTCTTTGGCGTCAAAGGAAGCCAGCGGTACTGGCAATATGAAATTTATGCTTAACGGTGCTATTACACTGGGTACTATGGATGGTGCAAACGTAGAGATTGCAGAATTGGTTGGTGAAGACAATATTTACATCTTTGGTGAGTCCAGCGAAGAAGTAATTTCACATTATGAAAACAGAGATTATGTTTCGAAAGATTACTACAATAAAGATGAAGAAATCCGTCAAATGGTTGACTTTATTGTAAGTGATACCTTAATGAACATTGGTAAAAAAGAGAATTTAGAACGCCTATTCAATGAACTAATCAACAAAGACTGGTTTATGACTCTGTTAGATATTAAAGAATACATTCAGAAAAAAGAAGAAATAATTGCAGATTATGAAAATAGAGAAAAATGGTCAAAAATGATGTTAGAAAACATCAGCAGAGCTGGATTCTTCTCTTCTGACAGAACTATATTAGAGTACAATCAGGATATTTGGAATGTATAAGTAGTTATCAATAACGAAGTAAAATGTAAAAACATGTTATGTTCAAAACGTGTTTAATAAAAATGTGCTATATGTAAAACATGTTTTGTAAGGAACATATATGTTTAGGGCATTTTATGATATAAGTTTTAATGACGAAAGTCATCTTAAAATTAAATTTAAAGGAGAGGTAAATTTATGAAAAAGAAACTTGTTGGATTATTAATGGTTACCACATTAGTAGCTTCTTTAGTTGGCTGTGGTAAAAAAGCAGAAACCCCATCAACAGATAACGGAAAAACAGAAGCAACAGAGGCACCTAAAGCAACAGAAACACCTGCAAAAGCAGAGGATGTTACTTTAAAAGTATGGGCACCTGAAAATCAGATCAAGGATGGAACAATGGATTCTATGACAAAATCCTTCCAGGCATTACATCCAGAATGGAACATTACGTTTACTATTGAAACACAGGGTGAAGATACAGCAAAAGATGAAATCTTAAAAGATGTTGGAGCAGCAGGCGACGTATTCTTCTTTGCTAACGATCAATTAAATGAGCTTGTAAAAGCAGGTGCAATTGCAAGACTTGGTGGATCTACAGAAGAGATGGTTAAGACAACTATGGCTGAATCAGTTGTTAACACAGTAACAGTAGATAATGCTATTTATGCAATTCCTTTTACACATAACACATTCTTTATGTACTATGATAAATCACTTTTAAACGATAATGATATTAAATCCATTGAAGGCATTATGGCAAAAGAAACTCCTTCTAATGTATACAATTTCTATTTTGAATCAGCAGGTGGCTGGAAATTAGGGGCTTGGTACTATGGTGCAGGTTTATCAATCTATGGTGATAGCCAGACAGATTTTGCAGCAGGTGCAAACTGGAACAATGCAACAGGTGTTGCTGTAACAAATTACTTAATCGATTTAATTAAGAATCCAAAAACAGCTTTTGATGGCGAAATTTCCTTATCCGAATTAGCAGGAGATCATAGAATCGGTGCTTGGTTTGACGGTTCTTGGAACTATAAATTATACAAAGATGCGCTAGGCGATGATTTAGGTTTAGCAGTAATTCCAACATTTAATCCAGATGGTAATGACTATCAGTTAAAGAGTTTCTACGGTTCCAAAGCAATCGGTGTTAACTCTCATGCAGCTAATCCTGCTGTAGCAGTAGCTTTTGCTGCATACCTTGGAAGTGAAGAAATGCAATTACAACGTTTTGAAGAAACTGGTCAGGTTCCTACAAACCTTAAAGCTGGTGAATCAGCAGCAGTTCAGGCAGACGAAGTAGCTAAAGTTATTGTAGAAGAAGCTAATGTTGCATCTGTAATGCAGCCTACATCCTCAGAATTCAGTTCAAGATACTGGGCAAATGCAGGTGGTATCGCTACTGAAATCAGAAGCGGTGCGTT
>DPVV01000503.1:0-565 GCA_003526525.1 Lachnoclostridium phytofermentans
TCGCTGTTTTTTTCTAAACTTTCTTTTATTGATGAAACTTCCTCAGCTACCTGCTCTTTCGTGACAGCAAGTTCATCTGTAAATCCATTTGTATCAAGCTTTGAATTCTTAACATAAACCTCAGAGGTATGCTGAATCGTAATTGGTTGGCGTGTAGGCCTTCCTTCCTTTGTGAATTTTCCTGCTGCCTTGTTCTTTGAATTTTTTTCTTTAGAATCTTTCTCATTGATATCTTTCGTTATCACCATATTCTTAAGTTTATCAACTTTTTTAGATACTTCCTCAGCCTCTTCAAAGTCTTCTTTTCGTTTCCTTCTAACAGAAAGTGTTAACACAATACCTAAAGCTAACATAGATATTCCGCCAAATATCCACAGAATCATACTCCCCGTACTGTTACCACCTGCTACGTTCGTTGTCTTCGTAGGAATCGCAGTAGGTTCTACCGTTGGTATCGCAGTTGGTACTGGCGTTGGTGTTAAGGTGGGTTCCGGAGTAAGTGTTGGTATTGGAGTTGGAGTAATTGACTTGCTTGTCTTCTCAATGTATGTACTCGTTGCATAAC
>DPVV01000503.1:703-3456 GCA_003526525.1 Lachnoclostridium phytofermentans
TGTATGTACTCGTTGCATAACCCACTACTTCTTTTTTCCCTACTTTAAACTTAATTTCATACCAAGGCTTATTACCCACCATTACTTCGGATAGTATAGTAACCTCAGTACCTTTTTTTAATTTTACACTCTGATTAGCAACGACTAGCTGATCTTTATCCGCACCTGCACCAACTCTGACATTGGCACCACCTGTTACTTTGCCAATATAATAAATCTGATCCTCATCTTTCGCTTGAGTAGTAGAAACTAATGCATTTATCTTCAATTCACTTCCATAGGTAACTGAAGTTTCAAAAAGTGCTACTGTCATCGCAAAACAAGCACCAAACATAACACCTCTTAAGATACGTTTTCCATTTTTACTTATTCTTGTCTCCATGGTTAACCTCACTTTCAATACAATTTGTTTCTATTGCTAATTCAACTAACTTTCAAAGTAGTAAACACTACCTTTTTATTTATAATAAGGCAAAATTTTCCCTTATGATACGTCTAGTCCTATTTTACCAGCGACGTAACACAATGTCAAAATAATTATTGTATCTTTTAGCAAATATAGTACATTTTTGTATTAATATTGATTCTATTAACTTTATGCGACACATTTCATTTTTTATCGACGTTTCGATTGCTAAATACCCTCAAATTTTGCATATCTTTCATTATAAAATGAGGAGTCAATCCTTAGTAAGTAAGCTCTTGGCTTAGCATATAGGTGATGAACTGGGAAGCTGTTCTACCTGATAAACCTCCACCCTTAAGTTCCCACATATTTGCTTTTTGGATTAAGTCTTCCTTTGATAAACCAAAATTATTATATTTCTTCGCTAACTCTTCTACAATTGTAAAGTACTCTTTTTGAGATGGAGCGGAATAATTAATGCTGATACCAAACCTAGCAACTAAAGAGAGTTTTTCTTGTATCGTATCAGAACGATGTAACTCGTCTTTTGACATGTCAGAACGATCACTCCATGTTTCTCTAATTAAATGTCTACGGTTAGAGGTTGCATAGATTAAGACATTATCAGGTTTTGTTTCAAGCCCACCTTCTATCACTGCTTTTAAATACTTATACTCTATTTCAAATTCCTCAAATGACAAATCATCCATATAAATGATAAATTTATAATTACGATTCTTAATCTTTGAGATAACTGTTGATAAATCTTCAAACTGGTGCTTAAAGATTTCAACCATACGAAGTCCTTCTGGGTAGAATTCATTAAGAATAGCCTTAACACTCGTTGATTTTCCGGTTCCACTATCTCCGAACAATAATACATTGTTCGCTTTTTTCCCTTCGATAAATGCTTTTGTGTTATCAACTAAATTTTTCTTTTGAATCTCATAACCTATCAAATCAGACAACACTACCTCTTCGGTATTCGTTATCGGTGAGAGTAGGAACTCATCCCCACCCTTTCCTATACGAAAGGCTTTGTTTAACCCAAGCATCCCGACACCATAATATTTATAGAAATCCGTTACAATACGAAAGATTTCATTTTCATCCTTTGCGTTTGAAATCTTGCGACTTAATTCCTGAACCTTCTCACTAACACTGTGATTGTAGCACTTTCCATTTTTCTCAATTGCTCTATAATCTGTAATAACTTTAAAACAATCAATCCCAAGCTCATCCTCTAGCGGAGTAAAGTCATAATCAAAAAGTGCTTTAAATATCGTAAAATCTCCTTTGGCAAGCTTATTTACTGTGCCTTCTCTTGCACCAACTTTCTCACAAGACATACTAAATGGGTTCTCCACAGTAGCAAGTAAATAACTTAAATAGTTGTGCCATAAGTTATCATTAAAGCCATATTCCGTTGCGATATCAAGTAAATTATGTATTTGTGTATAGATAGCTGCAATCGTATCTTCTTTCTTTGTATTTCCCCGCTGATACTGTTCTATAATATCAGCCAAACATATCAGTATACTGTCTTTTCCGATGTTACGATATATAACTAGTTTAGATAACAACTTATACATAAATCATTTCTCCAATCTATTTCTTATTAAATCTCAATTTGCTAAGCAAAGTGGGGTTTTCACTCTAGCCTTCCCTTGTTGCTATCTTTTACGAAGGAAATTTGTCTAGAAGAATACACTTCACCTTGTGAAGGGTGGTGTGCATCCTTTCGATATTAAAAGGACTGGAAAGCTCGTTACTTTCCAGTCCTTTCGCGCTTTAATTAAATCTTACATTTTTTCTGGTGCGCTAAAACCTAACAATTCGATGCAAGTAGATAAAATTCTTAATACCAAATTAATAAGAGCAATCCATTCTTGCTGTTTTTCTTTGTTTTCTTCTGCAATAATTTTATTTTCATGATAGAACGTACTAAATGCATTCGCCAAATCGTAAACATAAGCACATAACTTATGTGGTGCATTTTCATATGCAGCATGTTCAATCACATCATTGAACTTTGCACATTCTAACATAAGATTTACTTCACTAATGCCATATTCTCTTGTATTACCTGACTTAATGGATAGCTTGCTAACATCCACTGCCTTGTTTTCTTCTTGATACTTTGCAAGAATTGACTTAATACGTACGATTGTATAGAGAATATAAGGGCCTGTATTTCCTTCAAAGGAAGTAAAGCGATCAATATCAAAAATGTAGTCTTTGGATGCTTGATTGGATAAATCACCGTATTTTAATGCTGCCAAACCGACAATTTTAGCAACTTCTCTCGCTTCCTCTTCGCCCATTTCTCGGTTGGACATAATTTTCT
>DPVV01000403.1 GCA_003526525.1 Lachnoclostridium phytofermentans
ACTTTTGTGGTTTACTTGACCCTCCGGTTTATTATTATTCAGAAGCACTTCCAGTGACTTTTTATTATGCAGTAGGCTCACATCACCTGGTTTAAAACCTAACGCAAGTTCGTTATGCATATATGCCTTATTATAATCTCCAAGTTTAAAGTAGCAGCCACAAAGCTTGAGATGTGGTAGCCAGCTCCAGTACTCCTCCTTGAAAAAACCCAGATGATCTTCCGGTTTCTCTATAGATAATGCAAGGTTATACCAGAAAACTGCCATATTTATTTGACCTAGTTCAGTAAATAGCACTCCTAGCCTACATAAAAATTCCGGTCTAGGTAAGTCAAATTCAAAGGATTTGAACACGATTTGCATTTCGTTTTCCTTGTCCTCTTTTTGTCTGAACATATCTGCAAGCCTGTCACAGGCGATAAGCTTATCTCCGGTCCAGCCTTCCTTTTCTTTTATGAATTTTCCATAATACTCCATAGATTTATCATATTGTTTGCCGTCAAAAAGCTTTTCTGCATAATAAAAAAGCTCTTTCAGAGTTAGAGCTTCACCATTTTCTAATTTGGACTCATAAATTGAGGGCATATTTTTCCTTATCTCCTTAACCTTAAGATATTCAATATAATATATTCCCATAGACTGGACAGTGTGAATCAAGTGAATCAATTGTTCATAAAAAGTAACTTATAGTAAAATAACCTTGCTGTCTAAACGCTGCAAGGTTATTATTCATGTTATTTGTTTCAGGAACAGCTAACTTAATGCGTATCATAATTAAAAAGGGATCCCCCTTCATAATTTCAGCCTCCTTGACTTGTAAGAATATTTACATAGTACGCAATATGCAATTTTTTGTTACTTTTTGTACATACAGTTAAGAATGATATAAATGTTCCAACTCCAAAACCTTCCTGTATACTTTAAGATACCTGTCAGCCATGATTTCAATGCTAAAATTATTCTTAACATAATCTCTTAACAGCTGAGGTTTTGGATAGTCTCCGCTAAGCACTTTTCGAACCATTTCATCTACATTCGCACATATAAAGTCAGGAAATCTTTGTAGTACTTCAGGTACTGCTCCACTTGGAAATGATAATACCGGTGTTCCGCAAGCCAACGCTTCAATTGCAACCAGCCCAAAGGATTCCTGGCATAAGGTCGGAAATAGTACACATGCGGCATTCTTAAGAAGGTCTTGCTTTCTTCTCCCTCCAACTTCACCGATATAGAATATATTAGGATTTACTTTTATCACAGGTGCAATTGTCTTATCAAAATAAACATTATCGTGGATTGGACCGGCAAGTATAAGCATTTTATTCGTTCTTTCTGAGACCTTTACAGCAAATTGAGGTCCTTTGGATTCATCCAGTTTTCCAATATAAAAAAGGTAATCTTCCTTAAACTCCTTATATTCAAAGTCTTCCAAACGGATCCCATGATGGATAAAAAAGCCCTGGTTGCATCCATACCTTTCTTGAACAGTTCTGCTTGCATAAACAGGATATTTTACTGGACAATTTGCTGAAAAGTGCTCCGTACATACCGTCGGTACAGGCAATCCGGCTCTTCCTATAATGGATGCATGGGTATGGTCATGGATAATATCAATTCCCTCGGGTAATGTGGCTGACACATATTTCAATATCTCATGCTGACTCCATGACTTCTCATGCTGGTACGGGATTAACCTGGCACTCGTCTTGCTCCCTTTTGGCGCATAAAGAAAGACCTCATGGCCTCTCCTGACCAGTTCTTCTATTAAGTCGTACATAACCCGTTCTATTCCTCCATAGTTAACCGGAGGGATAGGATAAACATCGGGAGCCACCTGAACAATTTTCATTTATATCACCTTTTAGTTTTTACATAACACAATATATGACTCATATAGTTTTCATGACCCTGTCTCAGACAATTTGATACTTAAAATATTAAGTATTTCTTATAATTGCTCTCTTATTTAGTAGTACAGCGTCTCCCAAGGCCATATCAATCTCTATATAGAATATGACTTTGATTGAGTAAAGTCTACAACGATAGATGTGCCATTCTATTTTTCCAATCATATAATATTAAAAACGCTAATATTGGAGAAATTTATGCACTATAATGGTTACTATCGATTCAATGAATCCCGTTATGATTACAACGAACCTGTATTTTATGATGTTCGCACAACCGCTAATAACAACAATAATAATACTACAATTAATGAGGATATTTATTCATATCCCGAAAATTTTACAAACGCTATTGTACTTATTGAGGAAGCTATTGCCGGTGAAGAAGAGGACAGATTATTTTATACCTATTTAATAAATAATGCACCATCTGAGGAAGATAGGCAAATTATAACTGGAATACGTGATAATGAAATCAGACATCATAGTCTTTTTCTTAAACTGTATTCTGAACTTACAGGGAAAACACCCCCTCAGTTACCTGGCGAACGTTTTGTACCTCCATCAAGTTACTGCGAAGGTCTTCAACGTTCCATTATAGGTGAAGAAAGTGCAGTAGCCAAATACAGTCAGATTCTCTTTGCTATGCAGGA
>DPVV01000402.1:0-3428 GCA_003526525.1 Lachnoclostridium phytofermentans
TAGGTAGTATTGATATTCCAACCAACATCTTTTAATAAGCAATCGGACAATTCTTTTGCCGTCATGTCGCCTCTTTCCCATAACAAATTCATAACCTTTAATTCGGAATCAAATAACTTGATAGACATGTAATTACTCCTTTGTACTATTGCAATAGTATCGATATAATTATACTATCATAATAGTAAGCTTGTGTCAATATATTATGAAAATAATGTAAAAAGTTGTCGGAAATAATTTGAAAGGAAAGGGTTGATCATTACATGAATTGACATAATTTAAATGCCTTTCCTATTTGATTTTCTCATACAGCTTGATATAATGATAGTATTTAAGTGAGAGAGCAAAATTCAGAAGGTACGGTATGACAATTAAATCATTTCTGTACTGTTTAGGAGGAAAAAATGCAACAAATTAAGACAGTAATATTTGACTTGGACGGTACTTTATTAAATACATTAGAGGATCTTCAAAGTAGCGTGAATGCTACTCTTTCTACTTATGGTTATCCAGAAAGAAGCTTGGAGGAAGTCCGCCAATTTGTAGGAAATGGAGTAGCACGCTTAATGGAATTAGCAGTTCCTGAGCAACTAGATAGCGAGAAATCAAAGGAAGTTTTAGATAATTTTAAATTACATTATGCAAAGAACTGTAATAACAAGACAAAGCCTTATGATGGTATTCTTACACTTTTGAGTGATCTAAAAAATCAGGGGTATCGTCTTGCCATTGTTTCGAATAAGTTTGATGCAGCAGTGAAAGATTTAAATCAGTTGTATTTTTCAAATTTTATCGAAATTGCTATTGGACAGCGAGAAGGGGTTCGAAAAAAGCCATATCCCGATACTGTAAATATTGCGCTGAAAGAATTAGGAAGTTGTGCAGAGGAAGCATTATATATTGGTGATTCCGAAGTAGATATAGAAACCGCTAAGAATGCTTCATTAAGAATGATATCTGTGGATTGGGGATTTCGAAAAAGGGAGGAATTAATCCAAAACGGAGCTAAGATTATAGTTGAAAAACCAGAAGATATTTTAGCGTATCTTAAATAATGTAATCTAAGCTTTTAACTAAGGAACTTATTAGGTTCTGTGGTGGAGTAATTTAGAACAGATATTAACTTCGTTTCAAAAAATTATATACTGAAATTATATAGCGCAAGAATTCTCTAAGTAAAGTGTATAAGAGTGTGAGTAAGTCATCGACGACTTATAGTATTGCATTTCAAACATTCAGTATGAAAAGGAGTAATATCATGGAGCTTAAACCACTAATTATAGGTAATTTAAAATCAAGATTTCCAATAATTCAAGGCGGCATGGGTGTTGGAATTAGTCTTAGCCGCCTTGCCGGCAATGTAGCAAAAGAAGGTGGAATTGGTATTATTTCCACTGCACAGATTGGATTTGAAGAGGAAGACTTCTATACCGATCCAGTGAATGCGAATCTTCGTGCGATAGAGAAACACTTAAGTAAGGCAAAAGAAATTTCTGAAAATGGAGTTGTTGGTGTTAATATTATGGTGGCATCACAAAACTATAAAGAATATGTCAATTGTGCAGCGAAAAGTGGAGCAGACGTAATTATTTCGGGTGCGGGGTTACCAATCTCATTACCAGAGTATGTAGAAGGATTCAATACCAAAATAGCGCCAATTGTTTCTAGTGTAAAAGCGACAAATGTACTTTTAAAGATGTGGGATAGAAAATATCATCGAACCGCTGATTTTTTAGTTATTGAGGGACCAAAAGCAGGAGGTCACTTAGGATTTTCTTTGGATGAGTTAGAAGGATTTGAAAGCTGGAACTATGAAGAAGAAATTAAGAAAATCATTGATTGTAAAAAGGACTACGAAGAGAAATACCAGGTTAAAATACCAGTGATTGTGGCAGGTGGTGTATTTGATCATAATGATATTATACATTGCTTATCCCTAGGGGCAGATGGTGTTCAAATAGCATCGAGATTTGTTGTAACAGAAGAATGCGATGCTTCGCAAGCGTATAAGAATGAGTATTTGAATGCGAAGAAAGAAGATATAGAAATTGTAGTAAGCCCTGTTGGAATGCCAGGAAGAGCAATTCACAATAAGTTCTTAGAGAGAATAAAAACAGAACGAGAAAGAATCGATCGTTGCTTACGATGTATTGTAACCTGCAATCCAAGCAATACACCATACTGTATTACGAAGGCATTAATTAATGCAGTCAAAGGAAATATCGACAATGCGCTACTATTCTGTGGTTCAGAAGTTTATCGTTTGAAAGAAATGACTACCGTTAAGAAGTTAATGAATGAATTAGTAATGGGTTAATAGGAAACTTAAATCCTATTTTTGCTTATAAGAAAACTGCCAAGTGATGCTTAGGAATATCGCTTGGCAGTTTTATTATCTTAATTTATTGGAGTTAAAGCGCTTACTTTTCAAGTAATCGGAATTCCTTATAAAATCCTTATAAATAGCAAATATACTTTTGCTAAATAAGAAAGGGGATTTCACTATGGAAAAAACAATAAAACAAAAAGGACTTACTGGATTTCAACTAAAATATATTGCTATGTTTCTTATGCTATTAGACCATATCCATTATTTTTTTGAATTTACCGGGAAAATACCAATATGGTTTTCTATGTTGGGAAGACTATCTGCACCTTTATTTCTATTTTGCATTATTGAAGGTTTTACCCACACTCATAACCGAAAGAAATATTTTATACAGATTTATTCCATTGCAATTGTTATGGGTCTAATACAATTTTTCATGATTCGATTCGGACTTACGAGGCCAGATGGATTTTACCCTCAAAATCAGATGCTTGCTACCTTTTCAGTATTATTAATTATTTTACAAGGATTTGACTGGTGTGCAAAAAAGCAGTGGGTGAAAGGCTTACCTGCTATTATTGTTCCAATTGCCCTGCCATATCTAGCTATCTTTATCGGCAGTATGGTTCCTGGTACTTGGTTTTTTATTAATCTTCTACATTTTTCCATACTTCCTTTACATAGTTGGATTATGGATGGAGGTACATTCTTTATTTTACAGGGCATTCTAATGTATTTATTTCGTAAAAACCGCAAGTTGCAAGCGATTATCTTTTTCATTACGACAATTATTTTATATGCAGTCATTCCGTTTGTTATAGTACCAGATATTACTTTAAAAATGATGTTTACAGTAGCTTTCGAATGGATGGGAGCTTTCGCAGCAATACTGATGTTGATGTATAACGGTGAGAAAGGAAAAGGCAGTAAGAAATTTTTCTACTGGTTCTACCCCGGTCATGTTTATATTCTCTATGCACTGTCATTTGGGCTTTACTTAATTCTGAATAGATAGAATTTACTAAAAAGATGCTACAATAAGTTAGTTTTAATCTTTCACTCGCAAAGTTTGTGCTATGCCAAACTTGAGCCATTAGCT
>DPVV01000402.1:3612-4101 GCA_003526525.1 Lachnoclostridium phytofermentans
CTGCTCCTAAAAGATAGTCGCTGCATGGAGACTAAGTATGATATACTATCAAGTAAAGGTGGGTGGTGATATGTCAAAAATACTTGCACTTGATGACGATATTCAAATCTTGTCTATTATTAAAAAGGCACTAGAAAATGATAAACATTCTGTTGATATTCTAGATAATATTAATAAGGTGAATAGAGGCAATCTTTCTAAATATGATTTAATTTTGCTTGATGTTATGATGCCTAATACAAATGGTTTTGATTTTTGTAAAGAAATTCGTTCTATTGTTGATTGCCCTATTCTTTTTATAACGGCAAAAACTATGGATGAAGATTTAACCGAAGGATTTGCAGTTGGTGCTGATGATTATATAAAGAAACCATTTAGCTTATCTGAACTTAGAGCTAGAGTAAATGCACATTTAAGGCGTGAAAAAAGAGAATATCATAATCGGATTATAAGTGACAATTTTATATTTGATATTTCGGAAAAGATATT
>DPVV01000057.1:0-10839 GCA_003526525.1 Lachnoclostridium phytofermentans
ACGATTGTCACATATTGGGCGAGGTGGTATAATAAGGTTAATATAGCACACATAATATTAATATACAGTTAAGATAACGACAATAAAATTATTATTACTACATATGGGGGAAATGATATATGGCAATCGTTGAAGTAGTTAAATATGATGGAGCACCGAATGTGTTTGCATGGAAATATCCAAGTAATGAATTAGGAACCTGGACACAATTAATTGTAAATGAATCACAGGAAGCTGTTCTGTTTAAAGGTGGTAAGGCATTGGATGTCTTCGGAGGTGGAAGGCATACACTAGATACTGCAAATATACCTTTATTAAATAAGATTGTTAATCTCCCCTTTGGAGGAAAATCTCCTTTTACTGCTGAAGTATGGTATGTAAATAAGGTTTACTCTTTGAATATTAAGTGGGGTACAACATCTCCAATACAGATACAGGATCCTAAATATGGGGTTTTTATACCGGTTCGTTCCTATGGGCAATTTGGTATCCATATAGAAGATTCTAAGAAGTTCCTGATAAAATTAGTCGGAACATTAAATGTGTTTGACGATAATAGTATTTTACAGTATTTTAGAGGACTATATCTGACAATGGCGAAAGATACCATTTCTTCCTATCTCATTCAGAAGAAGATAAGTGTATTGGAAATTAATGCATATCTTGATGAAATGTCAAATTATATCGTAGAGCGAATCAAGCCGACTATGGATGATTACGGTATTGGTTTAGCAAATTTCTATGTAAATGATATTAATGTACCGGAGGAGGATGCAGCAGTAAAGAAGCTAAAGGATGCTTTGGCTAAGCGTGCTGAAATGGATATTATAGGTTATGATTACCAACAGCAGCGTTCCTTCGATACATTAGAGAGTGCAGCAAATAACCAAGGTGGAGTTTCGTCCGGTATTATGGGTGCCGGCATGGGATTAGGAATGGGGATCAATGTGGGAAATGCAATCGGTACCCAATTTGGCTCTGTTTCAAATGCATTGAATACAACAGGTGGGAATAAGAAGGAGTGTGTAAAGTGCCATGCGGCGATTGAGGCAGGTGCTCGTTTTTGTCCTTCTTGTGGGTATGATACTAGTATAACGGAATCTGAAAATAGTAATACAATAAAATGTGATAATTGTGGGATGTTTTATTCTGAAAATATAAAATTCTGCCCGGAGTGCGGAAATAGATACAGCCCATGTCCTAACTGCAAAGCAGATATACCGGAAGGTGCAACCAATTGCTCCTCCTGCGGATACGAATTACCGGTTCCTTGTCCGAAATGCGGCAATCTTGTTCATAGTAAAAAGCATAAATTCTGCCCGGAATGTGGTTCTCCTTTAGTAAAGAAATGTCCAAAATGTGAAACTGTAGTTGAAGGCAGCCCTAAATTCTGTCCGGAGTGTGGAGAAAAACTAAGTTAAGGGGGAATAGGATGTGGAATTCGTTTTTGTGATGTATCGGCAACAGTAGCAACTGATAATGTGATTGCTGTTAAGCTAACAGAGCTTGCGCAACTGATAGAAAGTAATTCGGAAGAATCGGCCGGAGCAGCGGAAAGTTTAATTGATGATATTATGGTTCTCATAAAAAAGAGAGCAATGGAGATGAGAAAGATTAAGGCAGGAGGAATATTAATTGTTTCGAAATAAAAACGTAAATAGAAAGGTTTATTATAACAATGTCATTGGCTTATTACAAATTTCAATAGGTGCCTTCTGCTCATTTATTTTTGGATTAGGATTAATAGGGTGTATTATGACTATGTTTGGCCAGGAAAAGACAGCAGGAATTGTTGCGACATCTATTATTTTTATTTTATTTATTTTATTTGTTACAATGCTGAAAAAAGGCCTCAAGCGAAGAAGACTGACTAGGATATATTATACATGTGCACAGCAGCATAGGCAGAACCCAGCCTTTAACGTTGACCAGTTAGCACTTGTATTAAGGAGGCCGTTAGGTTCAGTAAAAAAAGACTTGGATACAATAGTTAAAATGGGATTTACAGACACTGTAAACATAAATAATAAAAGTTATAATCAACATTCTCAGAATTATAGGACTGAGAAGCCAAGATTAGAGCCAAATACTATACCAAATACGAAGCCAATCAACAAGCCGAAATTGGACGAATACGTTGAAGTAAACTGCAAAAACTGCGGGGCATCTAATAGGATATTAAAAGGTTCTGCTGTAAATTGTGAATATTGTGGGTCGATGATGAAGTGGAAGTAAAATAGAATTTAGAGAGGCAGAAGATCATGTCGATTTTTAAGAAGAATAATGATAAGTCAAGCACAACGTTTCGAACACAGACTGTGATTGTGAATGGTAAAGTAGTATCGGATAATAGTCCTGAAGTAGAAGCAATGATGGATAATATGCAGAGGAAGTTTGGTAAAATATTTGGTGAAGGTAATACTATAAATGTGAACAGTGATCCGGATGATATTGCTAAATTTGTGCAGAATACACTAAGGCGGGCTGGAATTTCGAAAACAAGTGAAGTAACGGATTTAGAGGGATCATCACCTGTGTTTGAAAGTCAGCCAAGGGTTTTTGAGTGTAAAAGCTGTGGTGCTAGGAATATGGTTGCTCCCGGAGCGGACGCGGTTTGCGAGTATTGTGGATCTGGCCTTGAATAAATCAGAGAATAGTTCATAGGCGATAAGGGCGACGCTTAAAAAGTAACGTTACATAAACAGGATTGGAAAGGACTGTACAAGGCTGATTTTTATCAACCCGCGTACAGTCCTTTCCAAATTTTTAAATTTACTATTTAATTGTAAGCGTACTCTTTATAGACTTCTTGTTTCCGTTCTTTAGTTCGATTTTATGTTCCTTTTTATGAAAGCCAGTGATATAATGAGGGAATGCATAGTGGTAAGGTAATAAAACGAAAGAGGCAAAATAGTTATGAAAAATTTAACCGAAGGAAATATCAAAAAGCAATTAATTGGTTTTTCTATTCCAATTATATTGGGAAACATCTTTCAATTAACTTATAATGCAGTAGATTCCATTATTGTGGGTAGATTTATCGGAAAGGATGCCCTGGCGGCGGTAGGAACTGCAAATCCAATTATGAATATTGTGATTCTTGGTATCACAGGAATTTGTATCGGTGCATCCGTACTGATGAGTAGCTTGTTTGGGGCAGGTAAATATGAGGATTTAAAGAAAGAGTTATCTACAACGTTATTGTTCGGAGCGTTTTTCTCTGTAGTTATTACATTGCTTGGAATTCTATGTTCAACAGGAATTCTAAGACTTATGAAGGTACCGGATGATATCTTAGGAGATGCGTCTATCTACTTAAAAATAATATTTTTAGGTATGCCATTTACATATCTTTATAATACATTTGCATCAGCACTTCGAAGTGTAGGAGATTCGAAAACTCCAATCCTATTTCTTTCGTTTGCATCAATATTAAATGGGCTACTAGATTTAATTTTTATTGCAGGCCTTGGATTTGGGATTGCAGCTTCTGCACTAACAACCATAATTGCAGAGGCAGCATCTGCGATATTGTGTATCATCTACATAAACCGTAAGGTATCATTGCTTCGACTAGAAAGAGCGGAGTTAAAATTTGATCGTTTTTTACTGAAAGAAACTTTAAAACATGGCTCAATAACTGCACTGCAACAATCCTGTCAGCCTATCGGAAAGCTTTTAATCCAAGGAGCAATCAATCCTCTTGGGGTAGATATGATGGCAGCTTTTAATGCGGTAAATCGGGTAGATGATTTTGCATTTACACCGGAGCAAAGCATAGCGAGTGCTATGATGACCTTTGTAGCTCAAAATAGAGGTGCTGGCAAGAAGGAACGAATGAGAAAGGGCCTAAGTAACGGGTTTTTTGTAGAAGTTTTATATTGGGGGATTATATGCATTGTCATTACATTGTTTAAGACACCGATTATGAAGCTTTTTGTTTCGGGAGAAGAAGAGGTTTTAATAAATGCGGGTACTACTTATTTGGGTTATATGGCATTTTTCTACTTGCTGCCTGCATTTACAAATGGATTACAGGGATTCTTCCGAGGAATGGGAGATATGAAGATAACACTGGTTGGTACGATAACGCAGATCTCTCTTCGAGTATTCTTTGTTTTTCTGCTTGTACCAAAGGTGGGAATGGTTGGTGTAGCATTTTCAAGTCTACTTGGGTGGATTGGTATGCTTTTGGTGGAGATTCCTTATAGCAGGAGATATCTTATGGAGAAAGGAAATTAATCGTTATTATAGAATGAGTATTAATTTTAACTAAATTTTCATAAGATAAAATAAAAAAAGAGTTATGTATTTCTAAAACATGTCGATATGTATTTCTGGAGTGCTTGTTAATACTATGACAATGACGAAAAAAGGGGGACCTCATGGTTGAAGATCTAAAATATAGGTATAGAAATTATAATTTAAAATGGATCGCTATTAGCGTTGTAGTAGCTATTGCGATGCTTGTGGCTAGTAAATTTGGAATAATCGCTATTCTAAAAGGGCCGGTAGAGCTATCTGGTAAATGGAATCCAGAAGAGTTAGAAGGAAAATATGTGACCCTAGACGTAGATTTGGTATTTGGAACATTTGCAGAAGAAACCAGTACAAATACTAAGACGAATAAAACTACAACAACAAGTCTATGTTATCTAGGAGGCTACTTTGACGAAGCTTCGGAATACGGAGTTATCTACGGAATTAAAGTTAGCAACGCGAATAAAGATGGATTAGAAAGTATAATGGATGATTTATATAATGATACATACCCATCCAAGACGCACAAAATCACAGGTACTTTTAAGAAAATGGATGGGAAGATTTTGCAGTACTATAATGAGACGCTAGAGGAGTATTTTGAAGTTGTACCAGAAGATGCCATTCCATATGCTATCTTTGATGAAGAAGTGAATGGTATGGATATTACTCTTGTTTATATTCTAACAGCAGGAGCTGCAATTATGTTTATTGTTGCAATCATTGGACTGATTAGATTATTTGCAGGCAGTTCAGATAAATACATTAAGAAGTTTTTAGATAGCAATAATAAAGCTTCTCTTTCACAGTTGGAGCTGGAGTTTAGTAAGGGGAAACTGATTGGTAAGAAGATCGTTGCAGGAAGAAAGTACACGTTTTATCAATCTGGAGCTTATATGCATGTTGTAGATCATACGGAATTTGTATGGGCATATTATTTCAGCAGAAGTGGAAAGCACTCTCAAAGTTTAGTTCGTACGTTTAACATGAATAAGAAAAAGCTAGAGATCAATGCCTGCAAGGCAGATGCAGGGGCATTATTACAATATTATCAAGAATCTCAACCTCAAATGATGGTCGGTTATGATAAGGATTTGGAAAAATGTTTTAATAAAGATTTTCAGACATTTTTAGGGTACTGTTATAATGATGCGAAAGCAAAGCAGGAAACAGAAGATCTATTCTTTTAATCATTAGTTTAGATTATTAAAAGTTAAGTTATAAGACATAAAAAAGAACAGACTAAATTATCCGTCAATAGACTCAGGGTATTTTAGTCTGTTCTTTTTTTAGTTCACGATAAGTAATCATAGATGTACAATGTAAACACCCATCTAATTCGGCAGGGTATAAAGTTTGCCACAAATTTACTAAGCAGCATTTGAGATATTGTTATTGGTTCTCAAAATTTTTAACAATCGCATCCACTGTTTCTTCTTTAGACATAACTAATAAAATAACGTCATCTTTATAAGAAACTGATACTTTTTCAGCACCTACACAGATCCATTTTCTTGGATTTGCATTTGCTTCCACCTCTTTTGCAACACTTTTCACATCACTTGTGCTTGGAACACGTAAGAGTACGACGGAATGTGCTGTAGACATAATAGCAGCATCAGAAGCGAGAGCCTCTGCCCCAGGAATTACATCAATATTTAAAAAATAGGAAAAATGATCTTCATCAATTGGTGTATTCATAACCATTGGAAGGTCAACTCCGTCTAGAATAGCACTCATCATATCTTCTAAGCTTTTCTTTTCTGCTGGAGCTTCTGGGGTAGGAGTAGGGGCCTTTGTTGGTTTTGGAGTCCTAGTTGGCTTTGGAGTACTGGTTGGTTTACTTGGAGCTTTTGTTGGAGTTTTTGTTGGAGCTGGTGTCTTTGCAGGGGCCTTCGTAGCTTCTGGTGCTTTTGTAGGCTGGGCAGTTGCTTTTGGTGCTTCTGTAGGTACATCGGTAGGTTCTTTCGTTGGCTCGGTAGTAGGCTCCGTTGTAGGCTCAGCAGTAGGTTCTGCAGTTGGTGTATTAACTGGAGCTTCGGTCGGTGTACTAGTAGGTTCCGCTGTAGGAGCTTCTGTCACTGTTGGTGTAGTGGTAGGATCCACGTCACTTGCTTCCTTTTTCCCAGAACAAGCGGTAATAGTAAAAGCTAAGGTTGCTGATAGCAATAAACATAATGATTTTTTCATAATAATTCTCCTTTTCCTTTGTAATTTCAACCATGTTGAGATACATGGTTTAGACGAAATTAAGGAAAGTATAGTTCCATTTATTAATAAAAATGTTCCATTTATCTTCTTCTGGGTAATTATCCCCAAAATACCAATTATCTTTTTTACGAAGATTAGAAATAGTTCTAGAGATTGAAATTTGGGTAACAATTGAAAAGGGGCTTTATTAATCGCGCCTAAGATGGTATAATGAAGAATACAATTGCAGTCTTAAAGCTTGTGTTATATGAATCTTAACAGCAGAAACTAAGGGTTAACTGCAAAACGGGATACATATCACATCCTTGGCTAGAACATATAGGAAGAAAGAAAAAAGTATTTTAGAACTGCCTTCTTTCTTTGTAATTATATGTTTAAGCATGCAGATGGGATTATTAAAATGATAGAAAACAATTTTCGATATCCTGATTTGCATGCGTGCTAAAGCACGCAGATGGGAGTTTATATGAGAAATAGAAGAAGATTAAGTGGATCCTTACGAGCTTATTTAAGATGGCCACTCTTACTTACCTCATTATTAGTGGTTATGAATATTTGCATATATATGATTGACCGAAAGGCAAGTGTAGTTATGACTTGCTTTGTAGTGTTGTACCTTGTGATAGCACTTTCGCTGTTTTTTGTAAAACGTCCTAGTATCATGGGAGATATGGTACGTTTTGCATCAAACTATGGTCAAGTGCAAAGTAAGCTGTTAAAGGAACTATCACTTCCCTATGCAGTTATTGATAGTACCGGAAAGATGCTATGGGCAAATGATGAATTTTGCGATATCATTCATTCGGAACGTAGGGCACGACATGCGATTACAAATATTTTTCCAGAGATTACGAACGATATTTTACCGTTCAGTGAAATGGATGTGGAAGTGCATTTGTCTTATGGTGATGCAAACTATAAGGTAGTTTTACGACGCGTTTCGATTCCGGATTTTGAAGAAGATAGCTACTATATGGAAGATGAAACAACGATTCAAAATACCTCATATTTAATTGCAATGTACCTTCATGATGAGACTGAAATTGTGGCATTACAGAAGGAAAATCGTGACCAGCGCCAAATTATTGGTCTACTCTACATTGATAATTATGAAGAGGCATTAGAGAGTGTAGATGAGGTTCGTAGATCCTTACTGACAGCTCTCGTGGACCGAAAAATTAATAAGTACATGCAAAGTATCGATGCAGTAATTAAGAAGATTGAAAAAGATAAGTACATTTTTGTATTCCAAAACAAATACATGCAACAGCTTCAAAGCAATCGTTTCTCAATACTTGAGGAAGTACGTAGCGTTAATATCGGAAATGAGATGTCAGTTACGATCAGTATGGGTCTTGGAGTGAATGCAGACACTTATATGAGAGGTTATGAATTTGCTCGTGCAGCAATTGATCTTGCCCTAGGTCGTGGCGGCGATCAAGCAGTGCTTAAAGAGGGTGAAAAAATCTCTTATTATGGTGGAAAGAGTGTTACTGTTGAGAAAAATACAAGAGTAAAAGCAAGAGTAAAAGCACATGCGTTACGAGAATTTGTGGAAGCAAAAGATAAAATTGTAATCATGGGTCATTCCATTGGAGATGTAGATTCTTTTGGTGCAGCGATTGGTATGTACCGAATTGCAAAAACCTTAGGGAAAAAGGCTCATATTGTAATAAACGAGGTTACAAGTTCAGTTCGTCCAATACTTTCAAGGTTTACAAACAATCCGGACTATGAGGAAGATATGTTTTTAAATAGTTCCAGTGCGATACAAGCGGTTGATATGAATACCCTGTTAATTGTGGTAGATGTTAATAGGCCTAGTTACACCGAATGCCCTGAGTTATTGGAATTGACAAAAACAATAGTAATCCTTGACCATCACCGTCAAACGGGAGAAGCTGTTGAAAATGCAGTATTATCCTATATTGAGCCATATGCTTCCTCTTCTTGTGAGATGGTTGCAGAGATTTTACAATACATTGGCGATGGTCTAAAACTTCGTCAGTGCGAGGCAGATGCGATGTATGCAGGTATCGTGATTGATACGAATAATTTCTTAAACAAAACTGGAGTAAGAACATTTGAAGCTGCAGCATACCTTCGTCGTAGTGGTGCAGATGTTACGAGGATTCGAAAGGCATTTCGTACCGAGATGCCAGAATATATAACAAAGGCTGAGGCGATCACTTCAACCGAAGTTTTCATGGATAAGTATGCATTTGCAGAGTGTAGCAGCGAGGGTGTTGATAGTCCAACCGTTCTTGGTGCACAGGTGGCAAATGAGCTTCTTAATATTAACAACATGAAAGCGTCCTTTGTATTCACACATTTCAATGGAAAGATTTATATAAGTGCACGTTCTATTGATGAATTAAATGTTCAAGTAGTTATGGAAAAACTTGGAGGTGGCGGTCATATGAGTGTAGCAGGTGCACAGCTTAGTGATTGCACACTTGCAGAAGCAATGCAAAAAGTAAAGGATGTATTAACAAAGATGACAGAGGAAGGAGACATATAGATGCAGGTTATATTATTAGATGATGTAAAAGCTCTTGGAAAGAAGGGCGAAGTGGTTAACGTAAGTGACGGATATGCTAGAAACTTTATCCTACCAAAAAAATTAGGATTAGAGGCAACTCCTAAGAATTTGAATGATTTAAAGTTACAAAAAGCAGCAGAGGCAAAGCTTGCGCAAGAGATTTTAGAACAGGCACAGGCCCTTGCAAAAGAAATTGAGTCAAAGAGTATTTTATTAAAGATCAAATCCGGTGAGGGTGGAAGAACATTCGGTTCTGTTTCTACAAAGGAAATTGCAATTGCATTAAAAGAGCAATTAGGATATGACATTGATAAGAAGAAACTTGTACTAAATGATCAAATTAAGAACATGGGAACTTATACCGTACCGGTAAAGCTACACCCGAAAGTAACTGCAGAACTTAAGGTAAAAGTAGATAGTCTGTAAGGAGAGCATTAGCCATGGATGAGGCATTTATTAAGAAGATTCAACCGCATAGTGCAGAAGCCGAGCAATCGGTAATTGGCTCCATGATTATGGACCGTGATGCGATTATTACTGCCTCTGAAATATTGAATGCAGAAGATTTTTATCAGCATCAGTATGGAGTATTATACGATGCTATGATAGAGCTATTTCAGGAAGGAAAACCTGTTGATTTAATTACACTACAGAGTAAATTAAAAGAAAAGGAAGTACCTCCGGAGTTATGTAGCTTAGAATTTATCAGTGATTTGATTCGTTCGGTTCCAACCTCGGCGAATGTAAAATATTATGCAACAATCGTTAGTGAAAAAGCATTGCTTCGTCGTTTAATTAAGGTGACAGAAGGAATCACCAACATGTGCTATCTTGATAAAGAAAAGGTAGAAGCGGTTTTAGAGCAGACAGAGAAAGATGTCTTTAGCATTGTTCAAAATCGTAGTTCTGGTGATTTTGTAAGTATCAAAGATATTGTTATCAAGTCTCTGGATAGTATTGAGGCAGCATCAAAGAATAAAGGCAGCGTAACAGGTATCGCTACTGGTTTTTATGATTTGGATTATAAGATGGCTGGTTTACAGCCATCGGATTTAATTTTGATTGCAGCAAGACCTTCTATGGGAAAAACAGCGTTTGTCTTAAATATAGCAGAATATGTTGCAGTACGAAATAAAATAACGACAGCAATTTTTAGTCTGGAAATGTCAAAGAACCAACTTGTAAATCGTATCTTATCGATGAACTCCAAAGTTGACTCTCAAGCAATCCGAAGCGGTGAGCTAAATGATGAGGATTGGGCAAAATTAATGGAGAGTGCAAGAACTGTCGGTGAGTCTGGTCTAATCATTGATGACACACCAGGTATCTCGATAACAGAGCTGCGTTCAAAGTGCAGAAAGTTTAAGTTAGAACATAATCTTGGTTTAATTATTATCGACTATCTTCAGTTGATGTCAGGTGGTAAGAAATCTGAATCGAGACAACAAGAAATTTCGGAGATCTCTCGTTCTTTAAAAGCTTTAGCTAGGGAGGTTAACTGTCCAGTAATTGCATTATCTCAGTTATCTCGTGCAGTAGAACAACGTCCAGATAAACGTCCGATGCTATCTGACCTTCGTGAATCTGGTGCGATTGAGCAGGATGCCGACGTTGTTATGTTCATTTACCGTGATGATTATTATAATCATGATTCAGAGGATGCTGGTGTATCAGAAATTATTATTGGTAAACAGAGAAATGGTCCGACAGGTACTGTAAAACTTGCTTGGTTATCTCAGTTTACAAAGTTTGCGAACTTAGAGCGATAATGTAAAAGTAATAAACAATTTTCACATTTTTATTAAGGGAAAGTTCGCGAAGCGTAC
>DPVV01000057.1:11064-11853 GCA_003526525.1 Lachnoclostridium phytofermentans
GGGAAAGTTCGCGAAGCGTACATTCTCTTATATCTGGTAGTAGCACATCTGCAAGCTGATGTGGTATACAATGGGTGTTAATTGAAAAAGAATCGACAAAGTATAAAGTTTTAGAGGGTGTTTTTGCAACACCCTCTTTTTTTTTATAGATTACTGTCGAAGGGTTTTTTTAAAACATTGGGACGAGTTGTTGCATTTCAATGTCCAGATGTTATAATTAGGAAGTGGAAATTTATTACATTTCGGAGGACGCATATGAAAGATAGGATTTATATGATAACGGAGGCTTCAAAGATGATTGAGGTCAAGCCAAATGAGCTTCGATATATGGAAGAACAATTGGAACTGGATATCCCCCGCAATGAGTTAGGATATCGATATTATAAACTACAGCATATAGAATTATTAAAAACAGTAAACATATTAAAGAATGAAGGATTTTCTTTTAAGGTCATTCAGATGATATTGCCTTACATAGATAAGTTATTTTCCATGGAGCCTGGACGTATCGATTTGTTTAAGGACAAACTAGGTGTAGCGACAGGGCTTTTTGGTACAAAGGCACAGCAGAATTTACGTACTCAATATTCGAAGTGGCGTGATGCAATGAATTTAGATAGTACGGAGGAATTAAAAAAGCTAGATAATTTGGATGCCAAAGGAGCGATAATAGACGTGCAGACAATGGAAAAGGTAACGAAAAAAAATGGGGATTCCTTAGAGTTTCATGATGTGGTAGAACAAAAAAAACCATACGATATTGGACAAACTGTGGAGATCGTAGAGGAG
>DPVV01000201.1 GCA_003526525.1 Lachnoclostridium phytofermentans
ATCTCATTTGTCTGTGATATTTCACATAAGCCATACATTTTTTCAATATCTGTCATAGCTCTTCCTACCATTTTCTCAGGTAGTTCCAATTGAAAAGAATAATAAGGTTCCAATAAGATAGAGTTTGTCTCTTTTAAACCTTGGCGTACCGCACGGTAAGTAGCTTCTCTGAAATCTCCACCTTCTGTATGTTTATTATGTGCTCTTCCTGCGACCAGCGTAATTTTCATATCCGTTATTGCAGAACCTGTTAGTACTCCTCTGTGAGCTTTTTCTTCTAGATGCGTCAGAATAAGTCTTTGCCAGCTTTTCCCCAATAGGTCCTCACTACAGTCTATCCCAAACTCTAAACCGCTTCCTGGTTCCCCTGGCTCTAATAATAGATGAACCTCAGCATAATGTCTCAATGGTTCAAAATGTCCTACCCCTTCTACAACATTTCCAATTGTCTCTTTATATACGATTCTTCCAGCATCAAATGACACCTCTACACCAAAACGGGTTTGAATCATATTCTGAAGGATTTCTATCTGCACTTCTCCCATGATCTGTGCTTGAATTTCTTGTAACTGCTCATCCCATACAATATGCAGTTCTGGTTCTTCCTCTTCAATCTGGCGAAGCTTCGGGATCATCATTCTTGGGTCGCAACCTTGTGGGAGGATAATCTGATAGGACAAGACTGGTTCTAATACAGGTGTATCAGAAATTTCCTCTATTCCTAAGCCTTCCCCTGGCTTTGTTTGACTAAGTCCCGTTACTGCAAACACACTTCCAGCCTCAACCTCATTTACTGGATCGTATTTTTGCCCGGAGTAGATTCTGATTTGATTCACCTTCTCTTCCCAGACTCCATTTGATAAGGCATCCTTTACCTTAAGTTTTCCACCAGTAAGTTTCATGTGTGTTAGTCGGTTTCCTTGATCATCTCTTGTTATCTTGAATACTTTAGCCCCAAATTCATCCGGGTAACTAGGTAGCATCGTATAGGTGTTAATACCCTTTAAGAATTCCTCAATACCATCTAATCTTAAAGCTGATCCGAAAAAACAAGGAAATACTTTACGTTCTTTTATCGCCTGCATTATCTGATTTGTTTCCACACGCCCAGTTTCTAAATAAGATTCCATCATGAGCTCATCACACATTGCTAATTGATCGTAAAATTCATCTGTCTTAACTTGTCCAAAATCAATGCATCCATCATCTAACTGATTTTTCAGATCATGTAATATCTTATCTTTCTCAGTCCCAGGCTGATCCATCTTATTAATAAATAAAAAAACAGGTATCTGATACATATCAAGCAAGTGCCATAGAGTTTTGGTATGTCCCTGTATTCCATCTGCTCCGCTAATAACTAAAATAGCGTAATCAAGTACCTGAAGTGTTCTCTCCATTTCCGCTGAAAAATCCACATGTCCTGGTGTATCAAGTAGTGTTATATTGGTCTCACCTAGCTCAAATAAGGCTTGTTTTGAAAATATTGTAATTCCTCTTGCCCTTTCTAATTCATAAGTGTCTAAGTAAGCATCTTTGTTGTCAACCCTACCTAATTTTCCGATTTTACCACTCGTATAAAGTATACTCTCCGATAATGTCGTCTTACCCGCATCCACATGCGCTAATATTCCAATAATTAATTTGTTCATATCTATTTCTAATCCTTTATTTTTATCTATTCTTAAAAACTACAACCTAGTTAGATTGCCTGTTGAATCTACTATTTATATGATACCAGTAAGTTTGCAATTTGACAATTTCCACATATTATTTTTCATAAAAACAAGAAATAGTACTCACAAATTTTTCTTTTTCCTATATGAAAAAATAGCTCTACACCTAGTATCTAGGCGAGTTCCAATGGTATCTCGCCCAAACAATTGATGCAGAGCCAAGAAGGATTATAGTACTATTCCATACAAACCTTAATCCTTTTTGTGATATTCAACTTTAGTAACATTTTGATTTTGTTAAATCTCTTTACTATTTACCAAAAACTATTACACCTTCAATTATTTCAAATCCGTTTTTCTCATAAAATTTCTCTGATGGATATCCTTTTTCTGTATTTAATATTATTGCATTCATACCTTGCTTTTTAATATCTTCTTCTATTTCTTTTATAAACCAACTTCCAATACCTTTGCCCTGCATTTCGTAACTAACACAAAACTGGTCAATATAGTATTCCATACCTTTAATCCATGGTTTTTTCATACCAATACTTATGGCTACAACTTTATCGTCTAACATAGCTGCGTAGCCAACAAAGTAATTATTGTTATAATGATTATTGAATAAATTAACTACTTGTTCTCTTGATTCGTAAACATCATTCCATGGTTCTTTCGTGAATGATTCAATAAATACATCAACACAGTTATCAATCATTTGTTTTTTTATTTCTAACATAACCAAATTTTCCATTATATCAATTCTCCATATATGTATTTATTTCATTGGTAATAAATATACTTTAAATACCAATAAAGTCAAAACGAATATTCGCGATCCGCTTATGTTACTTGCTGATAACATCACTGCCACTACGTGGCATTTCAGTAAGAGCTTGCACTAGTTTGTACTCCATAGGTAAGTCCTTCCCTAATAAGGTTAAATTGCTCATTAATTTATTATATATCATAGTGTCGTAAAATTAAACAAGGATCTACATGATTCTTAATATAAATACTGAAACAATCAAACCATTGTAAACACTTGGCCTATTTCAATTTTCAAATAGGTTCAACATTGCGCTAACTATATTATTAGCTAAATATTGAGTTAGAGAGTAATTATCCTATGAAATTTGGATAGATAAAAAATGTATCAAACACAAATTTGACATATTTTTACTTCTATATTGTTTATAGAATAAAACTTAGGAGATTGACATGAGAAAAAAAATATATGTATTTGTAACACTGATATTATTAATAATATTAAGTTCATGCTCTAGAAAAAAAATTCAAAATGATGATTCTTTAGGAGCTTTATCAGAGATAGTACCAACAGTTGAACAAAAAAATAAAGAAACATTAACTGTTACACCAACAGTTACTCCAACTCTTACTCCAACAACTACACCAACATGGGTATTCAGTGATCTTCCACCATTTGAATATGGAAATTTAGTAAAGCAAGATGCTACAGCCACATATGATTTTTATTACTATGAAGGTGTTAATAACCCAGATGACATTTTAAGTTATATATCTTCAATAAAAGAATTTGGTTTTAATGAAGATATATATATTAATTCATATGAATTGAATTCAGAAATCTTATTCGGTGGGATAAATCAAGACCAATATTCAATAGGAATACATCTAGAAGGAACAAACTGCTGCATTAGTTTTGGACTATCAATTTATGAATAGGAAGAAGCCATGGCATGTGAGCGCTTTACAAACGTTACTCAATAGATTAATCAAAACTCATTAAAAAAGAACTATATAAAGATGTAGTTTTATTCACACAATTTAAAAGGAGAAAGAAAATGAAGAAACAAAGATTTTCTAACAAAACCCTTTCGGTATGTAAAATATGTGAATTAAGGGAACTCGTTAAGGTTCCCTTAATTCACATAGTAAGAAAATAATAAAATATCTCATTACAATGTCTGGATCAAAAATTTCTAACAAATCCTAAAATTGCTTTTTGCTATATTTGTACGAATAAGCATCAATTATTTAACTTTTTTACGCTCTCATTAATAAGTAGTTGAGGATATAGACAAATAACTTCTGGATCACCTGCTTCATCATTTATATTTTTAAATAATAATCTACAGGAGTTTCTCGCAAGCTTACCTAAATCTTGATCAATCGTTGTAATCTTTGGTGTTACTACAAAATTGTGCAGTGTATTGTCATAGCTTATTATCGAATAATCCTCCGGTACTTTTTTGCCACATTCGCTTAAGCATCTAAGGAATCCAAGTGTCATCATATCATTACAACTATACACCGCTGTTAAATCAGTCTTTACAATTTCTTTTCCAGCATTATATCCACCAATCATCTTGTATTGACCATCATAAATATACTTCTCATCGACTGGCAAGTTAAATTGTTTCATAGCCTCTATATAGCCAGTTACACGAGAGTTCGTAGCAGATTTCGATACAGCATATCCTATACAACCAATCTTGGTATGTCCACTTTTTACTAACATTGAAATTGCTTGCATAGATCCATTAATATTGTCAATATATACTTTGTTGCAATTAATATCATCCAAATATCGGTCAACCATAACATAAGGGATTGGTATTGTTTCTAAATAGGTTTTAATCTTTTGATAGTCTTCCTTTGTTCCAATACTTGGAGTATAAAGAATACCATCAACACCTCTGGAAACCAACAGATGTAAAAGCTCAATATCTGCCATTGGATTCTCATCTGTATTAACAATCATCATTGCGTATCCTTTTTTACGGCAGTATTCTTCAATTTTCTTTGATAAGGATGAAAAGAAGATATTCTCAATATCAGGTATAATTAACCCGATGACATTGGATTTTTTCGTTACCAAACTTCTTGCCTGTTGATTGACTGTATAGTTATACTTTTCAGCAACTTTTAATATTCTTTTTTTTGTATCTTCAGCAATTCTGCAATCTTTATGATTTAACACTAAAGAAACTGCTGCGACACTAACTCCTGCTTCTCGTGCTATATCTTTAATTGTAACTTTCATTTCTATAACCTCCGGACAAAGAAACCTTTACAATATATAGTAACACACGAGCATAGGAAAAGTCTATTCTATAAGAATAAAATCATAGACAAGATAAACATGAAGATAACTCCAGAAATCATTGGTAACGAAGTTCGCTTCACAATATCTAATGGGCTAACCTTAACGGTACCTGCGACAATCATAACTACTG
>DPVV01000513.1 GCA_003526525.1 Lachnoclostridium phytofermentans
CATTTATCATATCATTCTTTAAAAAAGGTAACAAGTGAAAGTTATGATCTCCTTATTTTTTTCTTTTTACAAAATATCTAGTATGAAGTAATTCCTGAGCTTTATTACTAAGGGGATAATCTAAGAATTTTTCATAAATTTCAAGTACAGCTGGGTTTTCATTTGATCTACGAAGCGGTAAAGAACGGTCAATTTCATTCAGACCCTCCATCCTGTTTTTAATCGCTTCCTCCCTTTTTTTTGCCCTTGGCTGTCCGCCTCCTCCAATACAGCCACCGGTACATGCCATGATCTCAATTGCATGGTAAAATTCCTCTCCGGAACGAATCTTATCTAACATCTTTTTGGCTTCCCTAAGTCCATAGGTTACACCAATTCGTAGTGTTAAGTCTCCTACCGTTAATTCACAGCTACGAAATCCATCAAAGCCACGTAGACTTGTAAATTCAACGTTGTCAACACGTTTTCCTGTGATTAATTCAATAGCTGTTCTGGTTGCAGCTTCAATTACCCCACCAGTTCTTCCAAAGATAATACCGGCGCCGGTATACTCTCCCATCACCTGATCAATTTCTTCATCTTCTATCTTGCTTAAGTCAATATTGGATTTCTTGAAAATATCAATGAGCTCTGCAGTTGTAATAACATAATCTACATCATAATTAAGCCCCCTGGAAAACTCAGGTCTTGAGGCTTCGTATTTTTTTGCGATGCATGGCATAATAGCCACGGATGTAATCTGTTCTCTGCTAAGTCCTTTTTCCTTACCCCATAGGTCTTTTGCAACTGCGGCAAACATCTGCATCGGGGATTTTGCAGTGGAGGGAACATCCAACATATCTCCATAGTTTTGCTCAATAAATTTTACCCATGCAGGACAGCATGATGTAAGGATTGGGAGTTTCACTTCCTTATCTCCTTCTTGATATCTCTTCACCCTTTCAGCAAGTTCATTTGCTTCTTCCATAATCGTTAAGTCAGCAGCCCAGGTGGTATCGAATACATAATCAACACCAAGTTTTCGAAGCCCTGCTGCTATCTTTTTTTCAACATTGGCGCCAGGTTCAAATCCAAACGCCTCACCGATTGCAACTCGAACAGAAGGAGCCATTTGTGTGATAACAATTTTATTTGGTGTTGCTAAATCTCTTAAAAATAAGATGGAATTATTTCCTGAAGTGATTGCATTTACAGGACAGGTACTTAAGCAAGCACCACAATGGGTACACCTTGTGTAATCAATATAATGCTGTTCCTTAAAGTCCCCAACAATACAATCCACAGGGCATACTTTTGTACATCTATCACATCCAATACAATTTTCCATAATCGTTAATTTCGTTAGATTATTACACTGTAGGGTGTAGCAACGGTTATCTTCGACATGGTCCTTAATTTCATCATAGAAATAGCTTATCACTTCTTCGATGAGATTATATTTTTGATGTACCTTTTCTTTTACTGTTTGTGAGAGTTCTCTTAAAAGAAAAATATCTCTCATATTGGATCTTCCTTTGCTAATGCGGTTTAAAACTTTAACCATCTGAAGTATCTCAGGAAGTGCTGGAATATAATGATCGATAAAACCTCCTTTGATTTTACCTAACAAAAAGTCAATATAAAACTTTGCATATTGAATGATACAATCTTCTTCCGATAGGATTATAATCGAATGGCTTATACCTTCCTCAAAGGAGTCTGGAGTTATCAGACGGTCAATATCTTTCTTCGTATAGAAACCGCCAAAAGGAAGACCAAGCTGCGCAGCTTTTAAAGGTTTGTCATTTAACATACCGCCAGAAAGTTCGATAATATCACGTAAGGTCGTATTACTTCTTAAAGTAACAATACCGGGCTTCTTTACCTTACCGGATACTGCAACTAAATTTTTATCATTTTGATATATTTCTTTTAAACCTTCTTCTTGAAACCCCGGAAAGATAGAACCTAAAGGAGAATTTAAGATAAAAGTTTTTTCGTTATTCATAGTTCGCCTCATTTCTAGCCTAGCTTTGTTTTGTAAGCTGTTAAAACTATTTTGGGCAAATGATTAAGAATTATGTGAGGATAATGGAAAATATCATATGGTTTTACATAGTAGCGAGTTATTACTTTACAGTATTTACACTGTATCGCGTAACGCTTTACCACGTAACGCTTTAAATTGATAAATTTTACTCTTGTAATTTAACGCTTTACTTAGTAAAATAGGTTTAATCAGTTGCATAATGAAGAATTAATAAATTGTTATTAACTGAAACAAAAATAAAAAGGAGAATTTGTTATGAAAAGAATTTTAAGTTTATTGCTAATCATCTCTATGGTCTTAATGACTACTGGATGCAGAAGCAATGTGGCAACATCTGGTGATAGTTCCAAATATAAAATAGGAATCGTCACAGGTACGGTATCCCAAGGGGAAGAAGAATACCAGGCTGCACAACAGATACTTGATGAATATGGCTCAGATAAAATCGTCACTGCAACATATCCTGATAACTTTTCAACTGAGACTGAAGCAACCATAGCTCAGGTCGTTGGCCTTGCAAGTGATAAAGATGTCAAAGCTATTGTATTCGTACAGGCAGTACCGGGTACAGCTGCAGCTATTGACAAAGTACGTGAAACAAGACCGGATATGTTATTCATCTGTGGTGTTGTAGCAGAAGATCCTGCAACTGTAGCTAGTAAAGCAGATATTTGTCTTTTAGTAGATGAAATATCGATGGGTAGATCGGTAATTGAACAGGCTGTAAAACAAGGAGCAAAGACATTTGTACATATCTCTTTTGCTCGTCACCTCTCTTATGCTACCATTGCTGCTCGACGTGAACTATTCGTTAAGAATTGTGAAGAACTAGGAATCGAGTATGTAGAAGCAACTGCTCCAGACCCAACTGGTGACGCTGGTGTTTCTGGTGCACAACAATGGATTATCGAAAATATCCCTGAATATGTAAAACAATATGGTAAAGACACTGCGTTCTTTAGTACTAACTGCTCAATGCAGGAGCCATTAATCCGTACCATTGCACAGGAAAATGCAATTTTCCCTCAACAATGCTGTCCATCCCCTTATCATGGATATCCAGCTGCTATGGGAATTGATGTAGCTGGTCATGAAGGTGATGTTGACTATATGTTAAATTCCATCACTTCTAAAGTTGCTGAATATGGTAATACAGGTAGAATGTCCACATGGAATGTTGCAGTAAACATGTTAATGGTTAAGTCTAGTGTAAAATATGCAATTGAATATTGTGAAGGCCGCACAAATGGTACTGTTGACGAAGAGGTACTCTTTAAAATATTTAACGAAGAAGCTGGCGGACAGGAAGTAAAAGTATCAAATTATGTGGATGAAACCAAAGGAACTTTGGATAACTTTTATCTTCTACTTTGTCCTTACAAGGATTT
>DPVV01000594.1 GCA_003526525.1 Lachnoclostridium phytofermentans
CGAAAATTACATCCCATTTAATGCCTCCTGCATATCTTGGTAACGGTTCATAATCTTATATAAACCAGATAATTTTAAAATACGGTCAATTCGATCAGAAACCCCAATTACAGCAAGAGTACCGCCCCCAACATGAAGTAATTTCTTATAACGTCCCATAATCACACCAATACCGGAACTGTCCATAAATGATACTTTACTGAAATCAAAAATAACATTTTTCACATTTTTTTGTTCAATCAGCTTGTCCGCTTGTTCCCTGATAAAAATGGCACTATGGTGATCTAAATCCTCCTTCATATGAATAATGAGCGTATTATTACGAATCTGAAAATCCGCACAACCTACTTTTTGATAATCCAACCACATAAATTCGTCCTTAGAGTTCATACATAAAATCGTTCCTTTCCATGTTTGTAATTTTTTTACATCTAGTACTCAGAAAAAAAGACACTCCTTTTCGAAATGTCTTTTTAAAATCTTTTATCTGTATGCAACCAAATAATCTGTTGCCAATCGTTTCTTACTTATTGTAAATCATTTAAACGTTGTTTTGCATATTTAGCCAGCGAAGAATTTGGAAAATCCGTTAATAACTGATTATAATATGTTTTTGCTTCCTCGTATTGATCTAACTCTTGTTGGGTCTTACCTAAGTAATATAGAGTATTATCATCTGGATCACCATAAGAATAAGCTTGTGTTAGCAGCGTTAACGCTTTCTCGTATTCTTTGTTATTGAATGCTGTTTTTCCTTGCTGAGATACTTCTTTCGCTGCAATCGGAGATACCTTCTGTTTCACCATCTCATATAATTTAACAGCATCTTGGTTTTCCATCTTAGAAGGATCCACTTTCGATAACAAATCAGCAACTTCAATCGAATTTTCTGGTGTTAAATTATTGGTTGAGTCCAATTCGATATAACGATATACAGCACTTAAAATACTATCGTACATTGTTTTATCGTATTCTGGAATATCAATACTATCTAATTCCTTCTGCTTTTCTGCAAGTTTTGCTTTTAAATCTTCCACTTCTTTTTCACTAGAAGTAAGTTTAGTACGATACACTAATTGCTCGCTATCAAAATCACGTTGTTTCTGCAAATATTCACTCTGCGCATTTTTCTTCACGGTTGGAACAATTAAGAAAAAAAGCACAGAAACACCAATGACAACACCTAAGATAAGATTAATAAAGAGCCAAACATTTGGCTTTTCTTCCTTATAAGATGAGATTGGGGATAATGGTTTTCCTAACGGTCCTGAATTTACCTCTCCATCGCTCCAATATGGCGCAGAGGTAGTTTCCCCACCACTTACCAACTGATTTAACTCGCTTAAGTAACGTAATGTAGTAGTATTCGCTAAATCTATCTTATTTGCTTTAGCTAAGCACCTTCTTGCACGCTCAAATTCATTATTTTTCATATAAATCAATGCTAATAATTGAAGTGCACGAATAAAGTGTGGATTTAAATTGATAACCTTTTTTAATTGAATAATTGCCAGATCATCGCTACCTTGCTTTGCGGAATCTAATGCAATATTATATTTTTTTATGGCTTGATTCATAGAATCTAATTTTGTTGGATTCGCCTGTACTGCACCAATATAGACATCGGCATCGTTATCTTTTGCCTGAAAATGTTTACTAATAACCCATTCACTTAATGCTGCTACTGTCTCTCCCATCTCAAAGAATACAAGCCCGAGGAGATTTCTAGCATTGGTATTTCTCTTATTCATCTCCAAGCTTTTCTTTAACATGATTATGGCACCGGTTAGGTCTCTAACCTTTGCTTTTTCCAAACCACGATTATAATAGCTATTGGATAATCGATCTGTTTTTCTTACTATCGTTAAATCTTTACCACAAAATTCACATCTGTTTCTTCGAACTGCGACCACATTGCCGCACTTTGGACAATTCATCGTATTCCCCCCATGGTCCGCTTGTTTCCTGGCAGCAACTATTCTTGCTTGTCCAGTTAATGACTTTCTGTCACGTTCGTATAAAATCCTCTATCCTTTTTTCTCATTAAGAATAGATTCTATCATGTCTGTGATATCCGTTAAGTCATTATTAAAAATTGCCTCTTCTGCTTGATCTACTTCAAGACTCGGCTGAAATTTTGCTATTTCTTCATCAAAATTAATCATAGGATACCTCTTTTCAATAGAACATTGACTTTCATCTAATGAATACAATTTCTGCATTATAGTACTATCATACAGACAAGAACGCGAAAAATCAAGTGTTAGTGTGAAAATAAAAAGCAATTTTTACACTTTTTAGTTATAGCAGTATTACATCTGGTTGTAGATGTAATATACACGGGGATTTGTATGAAAAAAGTAATTTTTACACTTTTTATCTATAGCAATATCACATCTGCTTGCAGATATAATATACACAAGGTATAGTGTGAAAATAAAAGCAATTTTCACACTTTTTCTTTATTATAGTATACTTGTCCATGAATGCAATCTATTTTCATCGCAAAATATTACAGCAATCGTATTATATGAAAGGAATCATCTCAATCACATCACCATTTCTCTGAACATAAGATGCAACAATTTCATCTTTTATTCTCTTAGATAAGCAATTAATTTTAAGCAGGCAGCCCGGATATATCAACTTATGAACAACAATTTTTGCATCCTTGCTACTCTTTATAAATTCCATTAGATCACTCCACTCATCTACTTTCTCCGCGATTTCAGAATTCATGTTTATTTTTGTTCTTAATAACCTTATTTTCTGGTCACGGTATGGACTAATGCTATCCGGTATCTCGCGTTCTGTAATCATGGCAATTGCAGCCTCTACCTGTGAAAGTCGTTCTTTTAACTCGTCAATTTGCTTTTCAAGAAGTAAAAACTTCTTACGATAAGATTCACGAACTCCAACAACTAACTCTGTTTTAATATTAGCGTAATTACCAATGGTTGATGCAGTTATTTTTCTACCTGCATAGGCACTGCCTCCAAGCAATATTCCTCTTTTTCCGGTTACGATAATTTCATTCCCTGCAACCATGGTACAGTTCATAATCGTATTGGCCGTAATATTTACCCTGGCATTCATCTCCACATGCTCAAAGAACTTTCCAGAGATAGAACCTCCGCACGTTATACTTCCCTTTCCTGCACCCTGCATTCCGTTTTCTAAAATAACATCTTTACCTGCCCTTAAGGTTGCACCTTCCACATGACCTCGTACAACGATACTGCCTTCTGATTCCACAACCTTACCAGAGGAAATGTTTCCATAAATCATCAGATCACCTTTAAAGAGAATATCACCTTGCAGATAATCGATATCTTCTCTAATTTCTAGAACATTACTTATTATAATGCGATCACCCGAAAGTTCGATTTTTCCCGCAATGAGTGCAGTATAGATAAGCCTGTCCTCCGATAACTTAAACCCTTTACCTTTTAGCGGTGGAAGGTCTCTACCTATCTTTCCTACCCGAATGCTTCCAGATACATCAATACCATTGGTTCCTTGAATGGCTTTATGATACCTTACTATAATTTCTCCCTGAGAAACTGTAACAATTCTGGTCATAGCATAATAATCCACCGAATCATCTTCTAGGATTCTTGGGTTTCTATCAACTCTAGTATCAAAAAAGTAAACAAAATAACCGTCTTTTCCGTCGACCTCCTTTGTTCCCTTTGCTATTAGTATCTCTTTCCCATAGCAAGGTTTTTCGCTAAGCTTGTTAACTACATCATCGTCGATTCCATATATAACATGATGGAAACGAAGTATTTCATAAATCATCTCTTTTGTATAACGATCTTTACCTACTGGAGCATAAAGAGTAATATATGCTTCCATTTTATCATTGCGAAGAGCAACTTTTGTCTTCTTGTACATTAATTCTTTGGTTGGCCTTGACCAATCACTCATGAATAGCACCCCCTAAGTACATTCATAATTACAATATAAATATCGGATAAGATAAAAAAAAGCATCAGAGTTTTTACGAATGTTTCGTAAAACTCTGATGCCAATATTTATTACTGCTAATATCTTTCAAAATTATTTTGTTTTAATTATTTCTGAAAATGTACCAATCGCTCCTCTACTTGAGCTAACATGGAGGTATACTTCTCTAACTTCCCTCTCTCCTCTGCTAATTTCGCTTCTGGAGCTTTGTTTACGAAGTTTGGATTTGCAAGCATTCCATTAACACGTTTTAACTCACCAGCCAAACGTTCTTTTTCTTTGCTAAGACGTTCAATTTCCTTCTCGATATCAACAAGGTCAGCAAATGGAATATAAATGGTTGCTGCTGCAGTTACAACTGAAACCGCATCAGAATCAATACCATTCTTATCACTTTGGATAAGGATTTCACTTGCATATCCTAAGCTAGCAAAGAATACTTTACTATTAGTAAATACTTCTCTAACCTTTTCACTATCAGAAACTACGATTACCTTAGCTTTTCTGCTTGGTGGTACATTCATCTCTGTACGTGCATTACGGATTGCCTTTACTGCCTCCTTGATAATCTCAACAGCTTCCTCTTCCTTTGCAAAATTAAATTCTTCCTTATACTCTGGCCACTTGGAAATCATGATAGACTCATCCTCAGAGAGTCTTCCCTCCATTTCCTTTAAAGTACAGAAGATTTCTTCTGTGATAAATGGCATATAAGGATGAAGTAACTTAAGTGCAGAATTTAATACAGTTCTTAACGTGTAGATTGCTGCTGTCTTAGTTTCTTTCGCATCACCATATAATCTTGGTTTTACCATTTCAATATACCAGTCACAGAACTCTTCCCATATGAAATCGTAAACTTTCTGTGCCGCAATACCAAGATCGAACTTTTCAAGATGTTCTGTTACATCCTTCGCTAACGTATTTACCTTTGAAATAATCCACTTATCAGCATCCGTTAGAGTAGATATATCCACAGAATTTACCTTAGCATCCATTCCTGCTTCTTCCATCTGTTGCATATTCATCATGATGAAACGGGAAGCATTCCATACTTTATTAGCGAAGTTTCTTGCTGATTCCACACGTTCCATATAGAAACGCATATCATTACCAGTTGCATTTCCTGTGATTAACATAAATCGAAGTGCATCTGCACCGTACTGTTCGATAATCTCTAATGGATCAATACCATTTCCAAGAGATTTACTCATCTTTCTACCTTGAGAGTCACGAACCAAACCATGGAATAATACAGTTTTAAATGGCTTTTCGTTCATTTGCTCGTATCCTGAGAAAATCATACGGATAACCCAGAAGAAGATAATGTCGTAACCAGTTACTAAGACATCAGTTGGATAGAAATACTCTAAATCTTCTGTTTTTTCAGGCCAGCCAAGGGTTGAAAATGGCCATAATGCAGAACTAAACCAAGTATCAAGAGTATCTGGGTCCTGTGTAAAGTGGTCATGTCCACACTCACAAGCAGTTGGAGCTGTCTTAGAAACAATAACCTTACCACACTTATCACAATAATAAGCTGGAATACGATGTCCCCACCATAACTGACGGCTGATACACCAGTCACGAATATTGTCAGTCCAGTTATAATAAACTTTTTCCATACGCTCTGGAACTAACTCAATTTCCTTATTTTTAACAGCCTCTATAGCAGGCTTAATTAATTCGTCCATCTTAACAAACCACTGCTGCTTGATTAATGGTTCTATGGTTGTGTTACAACGATCATGAGTACCTACATTATGAGAATAATCTTCTACTTTCACAAGTAAGCCCATTTCATCTAACTCTTTTACAATTTGCTTTCTTGCTGCGTAACGATCCATACCTTCAAACTTGCCACCATTTACGTTAATCGTAGCATCATCATTCATGATATTGATTTCTGGAAGGTTATTTCTCTTACCAACTTCGAAGTCATTAGGGTCATGTGCTGGTGTAATCTTAACAACACCTGTTCCGAAATCCTTCTCAACATAGCTATCCCCGATGATTGGAATCTCACGGTCAACAAAAGGAAGTTTTACCTTCTTGCCAATGAGGTGCATATAACGCTCATCTTCTGGATGAACTGCAACAGCAGTATCACCAAGCATAGTCTCAGGTCTAGTGGTTGCAAAACAAAGATACTCATCCGTACCTACTACTGGATATTTGATATGCCAGAAATGTCCTGCCTGATCCTCATACTCAACCTCAGCATCAGAAATAGAAGTATGACAAACTGGACACCAGTTAATGATACGGGAACCTTTATAAATCATTCCCTTCTCATACATCTTTACGAATACTTCTTCTACTGCTTTGGAGCAGCCTTCATCCATCGTAAATCTTTCTCTATCCCAATCACAGGAGGAACCAAGTTTTTTAAGCTGTCCGATAATACGTCCGCCGTATTCGTCTTTCCATTCCCATGCTCTCTTTAAAAAGCCTTCACGGCCAAGCTGGTCTTTATCGATTCCTTCCTTTTTTAAAGCTTCGATAATCTTAACTTCTGTTGCAATGGAAGCATGGTCTGTACCTGGCTGCCAAAGTGCATTAAAGCCTTGCATTCTCTTGAAACGAATTAAGATGTCCTGCATCGTATTATCAAGGGCATGACCCATGTGAAGCTGACCAGTAATGTTTGGTGGTGGAATCACAATCGTAAATGGTTTCTTTGTCTTATCAACTTCGGCATGGAAATATTTTTTCTCCAGCCATTTCTCATACAATCTGCCTTCTATGTCCTTAGGATCATAGGTTTTTGCTAACTCTTTTTGCATAAGAATCTCCTTTCCTATCTTAAAAATAATTCAACTAAGTTGTGTAATAAAATAAATTTAAACTATTTAGCTTTTCATAAAGTTACTATAGATATTTAGTGGTATTTCTTGTACAAAAATGTATTAATGCATAAAAAAAGGTCCTTCGCCGATAAGGACGAAGAACCGTGGTACCACCTTAATTTGTGAATAAAAAACATTTCCTACCATGTCACCAGTTGTGGCATTAAGAATTTTTTTAGTATTCACCTCTTTCGCATTTCTAATCAAAACGCTCGTCTATAACGGGACTTCCCGGCATTTCCTACACGCTACTTAAAGTTTCAGAAACACTGTTCCGGAGCTACCTTCGATAAGCACTACTTGAAACAACCTCACAGCCAATGGATTGTTATCTCTGACAAGGTTACTTATGTAATCCTCTCCATCACTACATTTATCCTATATTTTTATATTTCTTATCATATGCAAACTTTTAAAAATTGTCAAGGCTTTTTCATTCTGTCCAGAAAATAACTATTTATTTGCTAGAGAAACTCTAACCAATAACCATTTTTGCTCATCCAAGTATTCAGTATAGAGTTATATTACTATTCTAATGATTATTTTGCTGGAACAACCTCTAACCAATAACCATCTGGATCTACAATAAAGTAAATGTGCATTGCAGGATTTTCATAAATTACACAATTCATTTCTTTATGTTTCTTTAAAGCCGCATCATAATCATCTACAACAAATGCCAAATGAAATTCATTTTCACCCAAGTTATAGGCTTCTTTGCGATCATGAAGATAGGTTAATTCAAGGCAATGTGTAGTGCTTCCATCTCCTAGATAAACTAAAGTAAAATCTTTCGATTCATGTCTTCTAACTTCCTTTAATCCTAGTGCTTCCTCATAAAATGCTAATGATTTTTCTAAATCTAATACGTTAAAATTATTATGTGCAAATTTAAAATTCATATAATCACCTTATCTCCTTTTTTATATATTATATTGCTAAATTGCAATTATATTTTTTTGATTTTACGCTTATTAAGCTTTCAAGTTAAACCAATACGGGACATTCTTACGTAAAAAAGATCATTGTACATTAAAGTCTTATAAATCCGTTAAC
>DPVV01000190.1 GCA_003526525.1 Lachnoclostridium phytofermentans
CTTGGCGAGGGTTATCCAAAGTTGGTATCCGGGATGTTAACCGCATTTTTGCCAGAATTAAAGATTCATGTAATGAATACAGGCATCAGCGGCAATACCATTCGCGACTTACGAGCACGCTGGCAAACAGATGTATTAGATCAAAACCCTGATTGGGTATCCATTATGATAGGAATTAATGATGTATGGAGACATTTCGATCATCCTTTTGAGCCAAATCTTTGGGTTAACAAAGAAGAGTACATAAAAACCTATCGTGAATTGATTGAAATGACGAAAGACAAGGTAAAGGGTATGGTTCTAATCGCCCCATACTATATTGATAAGAATGAAACAGATCCTATGACCGCTATGGTTCGTGATTTTGCATCTGTTGTAAAAGAACTAGCAGATGAGTACCAAGTTATCTTCTGTGATGTTCAAAAGGAATTTGATGAGACACAAAAGAATCTACATCATATGGGTATCTCCAATGACCGTGTTCACCCAAATGGAGGTCATTCTCCTGGACATTTTATATTAGCAAAATCCTTCTTAAAAGCAGTGGAGTGCTGGCCTATCGAATAACAAAGTGGCTTCGACACCTAGAAATCAAAAAATATCTCCTATCTAACAAAACAAGGAACAGTTCGCTTCTCGAACTTTTCCTTGCTATTTTTCATGTCAATGCGGATACTCGGAATCCGTTTCGCTACTTCCTCATAACCTTACAGCAACTCCGTTGCTATCTCATTGGATACTTAAACACCCAATAAGATGAAAATGTCCCCCGCTTCGCATAGAAACGAGGGACATTTTCTGTATAGTTATATTAGAACTCAAATTTCTTCTCAAAATAAGCCTTTAAGTCTTCAATCTTAATTCTTTCTTGTTCCATTGTATCACGATCACGAACAGTAACTGCACCATCTGTTTCGGAGTCAAAATCGTAAGTAATACAGAAAGGAGTACCAATTTCATCCTGTCTTCTGTAACGTTTACCAATATTTCCTCTATCATCAAATTCACAGTTATAGTACTTACTAAGATCTGCGTAAATCTTTTCAGCATTTTCGCTTAATTTCTTTGATAATGGAAGTATACCAATTTTAACTGGTGCAATTGCTGGATGGAAATGAAGTACAGTACGAACATCTCCCTCTGCAATTTCTTCTTCATCATAAGCTGCACAAAGAAAAGCTAAAGTTACACGGTCAGCTCCAAGAGATGGCTCGATTACGTATGGGATGTATCTCTGGCCCTTTTCATCATCGAAATAGCTAAGATCTTCTTTGGACACATTCTGATGTTGTGTTAAATCGTAATCTGTTCTATCTGCAATACCCCAAAGCTCACCCCATCCAAATGGGAATAAGAATTCAATATCTGATGTTGCTTTGGAATAGAAGGATAATTCTTCTTTTTCATGATCACGAACACGCATCTCATCTTCTTTGATACCAAGTGTCTGTAACCAGTCGATACAGAACTGTTTCCAATATGCAAACCACTCAAGGTCTGTATCTGGTTCACAGAAGAATTCTAATTCCATCTGCTCAAACTCTCTGGTACGGAATGTAAAGTTACCTGGAGTAATCTCATTACGGAAGGACTTACCGACTTGACCGATACCAAATGGAATCTTCTTTCTGGATGTTCTCTGAACATTTTTAAAGTTTACGAAAATACCTTGTGCTGTTTCTGGTCTTAAATATACGGTATTTTTTGCATCCTCAGTAACGCCCTGGAATGTTTTAAACATTAAGTTAAACTGACGGATATCCGTAAAGTTATGCTTTCCACAGGTTGGACATGGAATATTGTTTTTCTCAATGTATGCAGACATTTCTTCATGAGACCAAGCATCAACAGAGCCTTCAAGAGTAAGGTTTTTCTCTGTAGCATAATCTTCAATTATTTTATCTGCACGGAATCTCTCACGGCATTCCTTACAATCCATTAATGGATCAGAGAAACTGCCAAGGTGTCCGCTTGCTACCCAAGTTTGTGGATTCATTAAGATGGCACAATCTACACCAACATTATATGGATTCTGCTGAATAAATTTTGTCCACCAAGCCTTCTTAACATTATTCTTAAGCTCGACACCAAGATTACCGTAATCCCAAGTGTTCGCAAGTCCACCATATATTTCAGACCCCGGATATACAAAACCTCTTGCCTTAGCTAAAGCAACAATTTTCTCCATTGTCTTTTCCATAACAATCATCCTCACATTTCATTATTCTATCATTTCTGAAACTTACGAAGCCATCAAAACATAAATCATATCAGCTTATTCATGAAGTTTCTACTAATTGTAATATTGTAACCTTAATTTTATATATTTTCAAGCATAACTTTGGTGATTATCACCGTAAAATCACTTATTCTGCATAAAAAGGAGCTCTAAACTTTCACCTAGGTCTCATTATTTCAAATCAAACATAATCCTAAATCAATTATAGGATAGAAAGTAATTCTAACGACTTCATCCGATGCTCAATTCGATCTTCCCGATAACAATCGATAATCTGTTTCAACTCACGAAAGACCTCCTCTGTAACTGTAAAGTTATATAGCTTCTCTACATCTGCTGATATTATGTATTGTAAAGCATATAACGTAGAAGTTAAAATTCTCTTACCATCCGTCGCCTTGTGTCTACAGCTCTCACAAAAGCAACCGCCAGCACTCGCACTAAACCTACTTAAATTCTCCTTTGTCCCACAATTAAGACATTCAAATACTTGCGGTGCCTCTCCACCTAGGCTAATTATCTTTAATTCAAAAATGTAACGAACTAGTTTTGTCCCAATATGTTGGTTTAATAAAGCTCTGAGAGACTGATACAGCAGTTTCAGCATTTCAGTTTCGTCATTGCCTTCACGTGTCATATAATCTGTAAACTCACAAAAATAAAGTCCATAGTAAACGTAACTTATGTCCTCTCTAAGTTCACCAAAATAATTCTTTATATTAACGGATTGAATATTATAGGAATTACGACCTTCATACAGTTGAAACTCTCCAAAAGTAAATGGCTGAGAACATGCCAATAAGGCGCTATTTGGTCTTCTAGCGCCTTTGGCAAATGCTCCAATTTTCCCACGTTCTTTTGTCAGTATCGTGAGTCTTTTATCATAATCACCGATGGGTATTGTTGCTAACACAATCCCTGTAACTGTAACCGTACCGGTCATCCCTAGTCTCCTTTTTATTTTCAGGCTCTCTCTCTCTTGTACAAGCTGTGTAATTTAAATAATCTTTAATATCACCTGTTTGTTCAAATACCTTCCAAAACTCTTCGTTCTTCACCATTCATGCCCCCTAAATGATTTTTTTATGAGCTCAAAAGATCCATGGAGAAACCTCCATGTTAAGTAACATAATTCCTCGCGTTTTCTTTTGTGCTTATACATATATCACCTCCGAAGCAACCGATTTTAAACTGATAAAAATAGACTA
>DPVV01000042.1 GCA_003526525.1 Lachnoclostridium phytofermentans
AGAATTGGTGGATGCAAGAATCCCATATAGTAGTAAAAATCCAGACATCGATGATTTAGCGAAGAATAAATCAAGAATTATCTTGTTAAATAAATATGATTTAGCGGATCAGAAAGTCACCGATGCTTGGAAATCATATTATGAGAAAAAGGGTTGGTTTGTAGCTCTTGTCAACTCCAAAAACGGTAGCGGTGTTAAGAATGTACATGAAGTGATTAAGCAAGCTTGTCAGGAGAAAATAGAACGAGACCGTAAGCGTGGAATTTTAAATCGTCCAATCCGCGCGATGATTGTAGGAATTCCAAATGTAGGAAAATCGACTTTTATTAATAGCTTTGCTGGAAAAGCCTGTACTAAGACAGGAAATAAACCAGGTGTTACAAAAGGAAAGCAATGGATTAAATTAAATAAAAATGTTGAGCTATTAGATACTCCAGGTATTCTCTGGCCAAAGTTTGAAGACCAGGTTGTTGGTATGAGAATTGCCTTTATCGGTTCCATCAATGATGATATCCTAAATCCAAGAGATCTGTGTTATGAACTAATTGAATATTTACATCGTGTATACCCTGGTGTTTTAAGTGAGAAGTATGGCATAGAAGAGGTGGATAGTAAAATAGAAAATCTCGATCTGATTGCCAAAAAACGTGCTTGTTTATTAAAGGGTGGAGAACTTGACTTAGTAAAAGCTGCTAATTTTGTATTAGATGATTTCAGAAATGGACGAATTGGCCGTATAACTCTGGAACAGCCAAATGAACGAATGGAAGTTGACGAAGAAAAAAAGAAGGATTGATGTTATGAATGTCAAAATTTCAGAAATTACGAAAGAGCTCGAACTAGTTGGTGAGGATGGATTTTTCAAAGTGAAAGATAAATATGGTACCGATGAGCGAGAGGGTGTAAAAAAACTTATTTTTAAGTATGAGAATCGATATGAGAAGTTAAAGGATGAACGTGCTAGAGTTAAGTCTCTGCAAGCATATGAACTCAGCTATCCAGATTATCGTTATATATGTGGAATTGATGAGGTTGGAAGGGGACCGCTTGCAGGACCTGTCATCGCTTGTGCAGTTATTTTACCAAAAGATTGTGAGATTTTATATATCAATGATTCGAAACAATTAAGCGAAAAGAAACGAGAGGCACTCTATGATGAAATTATGGAGAAAGTTATTTCAGTAGGTATTGGAAGTGCTTCTCATGCTTGTATTGATGAGATAAACATACTACAAGCTACTTATGAAGCAATGCGAGGAGCTATTAATAAGTTAGGAGTAGTTCCGGAGTTATTATTAAATGATGCAGTGACGATTCCAGAAGTAGTAATTCCACAAGTTCCAATTATCAAAGGAGATGCAAAAAGTATATCCATCGCTGCGGCAAGTATTGTTGCAAAGGTTACAAGAGATCGCCTTATGGTGGAGTATGATACGGTATTTCCGGGTTATGGATTTGCTTCGAATAAGGGGTATGGTTCCGCAGATCATATCAAAGCGCTAAAAGAATTAGGACCATCACCAATTCATAGAGCATCCTTTATCAAAAACTTTATTTAGGACAAGGAATAGTCCGTGAAGCATGCTATTTCTTGTATAGGTTATTATCGTAAAATTTACGTAGCGTAAAATATACGAAGCGTATAATATACACAGCATAAAATATACGCTGGTAAGATATAGGAAGCGAGAAATTTACGTATGTATACTATATGCGGAAATGAGGTTACGGTGGATAAGGAAAAGAAAACAGCAGTTGCACTCTCTTATAATCCTAAAGATCCGGCACCTAGGATTATTGCATCGGGAAAGAATATCTTAGCAGATAAAATTATAAAAAAAGCCATGGAGGAAGATATCCCAATTCATAAGGATGTGCCTCTTGCGAATACTTTGTCGAAATTAGAGTTAGGAGATTGTATACCTCCTGAACTCTACGATATTGTAGCTCAAGTTTTATTGTTTGTTGACCGAATGGATTTGATTAAAGGAAGGGTAATGGGGGAAGTACCTAGTGAATAAAAAGGTTGAGGGTCTTACGAAAGAGACTGAAGCGGCGAATTATTTATCAGAACAGGGATATCAAATTCTTGCAAGAAATTATCGTTGTCGCCTTGGAGAAATTGATATTATAGCTAGGGAAAATGGATATTTGGTATTTGTTGAAGTGAAGTATCGATCGAATATGGAAATGGGGTTTCCAGAAGAAGCGATTACTATACATAAGCAGAAGCGAATAACGAATACAGCGAAATATTATCTTCTGGTAAATCGGTTACCAGAAAGTACTCCGTGTAGGTTTGATGTTGTTGTGATACTTAAGAAAGAGATACGATTAATAAAACATGCTTTTGATGCATATGGATCTTAAGGGTATCTATTGTTTTATACCCTTAATCATGACAAGGAAAAGTTTGAGATCCATACTTTTTCTTGTTTTCTAAAGCTCCAAAAAGTTTTATATGCGCAAAAGCTTTGGCTAGAATGGGGGTTCCAATGAGTGAAATTAAATTGACAGAACATGCAGTGCTTAAAAACGTAGGAGGCGTTCCATATGTTTCCTTTCCTATATTAGAGCAGTTCCCATACGTAAGACATGGTTTTTCTACTAGACTTGGCGGAGTTAGTAGTGGGATTTTTGAATCTATGAACCTTGGCTTTCGAAGGGGGGACTATGAAGACCTTGTCATGGAAAACTATGAGCGTATTTGCCATAGTATTGG
>DPVV01000041.1 GCA_003526525.1 Lachnoclostridium phytofermentans
GGATTTAAAATTTTAGAGATACTTAATATACAATAACTTTACAATAAATGACAATTTATGTAAATTGGCAAAAGGCACAAATAATACCAAAAATTTCAGTAAATATAACTATTAAGTCCAGTAAATATGAAAATAGTCTATTTATTTTTCGTGGAATATGGAATTGTATAGTAGAATGAAGAAATTTACTGACAGAAAGCACATTGACAACTATATATCGATTAGTAGATAATTAAATAAAATCTTAATACAATACGTGCGGAAAGTAGAGGGGTAATATGAAGAATATCATTAAAGTAAATGCTATATTAACGAATGTTACAGAAGGAAACAATAAAAAGCCAAACAATAGAACATTGCATAAAAGTCCAAAGACAACGCAAAAGTGGTCCTATTTTTCATATCATGTTGGCAATAAGATTGTAACATCAGAAAATTCATTGACTGTAAATGGCACATTTCAAGAAGGTCATCATATGACAGTTTGGTATGTAGAGAAGAAACCAAAGAAAGTTTATCGGTATAAGGTACTTGCAATGATTTTTGGCTAAATTAATAGATATTACTGAGTTAATAGGGGAGAACTATGGGGTTAAATGATTATTTAAGAAAGCAATCACATAGAAAACTTAATATTGATAGTTAGTAAAAAATACTGTATTCTGTAAATAGGTAAATCAAATTTTGAGGAAAATTTAAAAACACAATTTTATAAAGGGGTTAGTATATAAATGAATAAATTATTATTGAAATTTATTAATCTGTTGCCTGAATCTATAATAACTAAGTTTGTTAGGCATTATGTTAATTTGCAGATAAAAAAGCATGTAAGGTTAGATGTAAAAGGTCTTGAAAACTTAAATTGTGATTTAGAAAGACCTTATTTGTTTGTATGCAATCATTTAAGCAATTCTGATGGTTTAGTATTGAACAAAGTACTGGAAAAAGAGAATATTATCTTTGTGGCTGGGAAAAAATTAGAATCGAATTCTCTGACTAATTTAGGATTTAAAATCGTCAGATCAATATCAATATTACCAAATTCACCTGATAAGGATGCAATCAAAAAGGTTATTAACGCAGTAAAAGAAGGTAACAGCATTTTAATATTTCCAGAAGGGACTCGGAGTAGAACAGCAGAGATGCTTGAAGGGAAAAAAGGAATTTTGCTCTTTGCAAAGCTCACCAATGCTCCAATAGTACCAATAGGTATTTGGGGTTCGGAAAAATTTATGCCTATAGAGAAAGATATGGGTAAAGAGGCATTTTATGATGCTGATATAAATATTAACATAGGTGAAGTTTTCAATCTACCTAAAAAAAGTGATGATGAAACCAAAGGAAGCTGGGAAGCTAATTGTTTAAATCATATTATGGTGAGCATTGCTGAACTTTTGCCAAAAGAATATAGAGGATTTTATGATGACAAAAACAAATAAAAATGCCATTATTACTGGTTTCAGTATTGAATTTTTTTCGTAAGTTTTTACTACAAAATTGCAATTTAATAAGAGAATTTATGGGGAGCTACTAACTATGAAATTATTAAGTTAGTAGTTTTTTTGTGCGGGAAATTAATCGTTAAATTAATATTTAATTATTTTGTACATTGAAAATTGAATATTGATAATTGATAGTAGCATTGGAATAAAAAGGTAGACGTGATTTTTCCGTGGTGGTATCATATGATTATTAGTTTGCTGTAGTAATGTATTACGTAGTATAGATTATTTATATAATAGGAGGTTAGAAAAATGTATGAAAGATTGTTAAATAAAAATGAAATGCCTACAATAGAAGAATTTTTAGCGTATATCGGAAAAGGGAAAGAATTGTTTGATAGCATCGATGCTTTTTTGATATACGAAATAAATTCAGTAAAGATGATAAAATTTGATGCCCATAGTAGATGTTGGAAGATGAGTTATCACATAAAAAGAAAATATATTTGTGACATTATTACGGAAAAAGATGCTTTTACCATAGTAACACGATTATCCGGTGAAAGCATTAGAAATGTCTATGATGGTTTATTACCATACGCTAAAGAATGTATTGATAACAGCCCTTATCGCCATAAAGGTTGGATAGAATACCGAGTTTTAAGTGCTCTGCATTTAGAAGATATCAAAATGATGTTGCAGATTAGAGCGAACGATAACCGGTAAAGATACATATTATGAATACAACACAAAGTTTACTTAGTCCACAATATTTCTCAATAGCGTATTAAATATGTTTAATAAGAAATAGGTATACGCCTATCAACTATCAATATAAGGTTGGTAGGTTTTTTGTTGCACTAAACTAGAATTTAAGGAGTAAAAAACATGGGATAAATGGGCGATGTTAAATAGTTTAGATTTATTAAACAAAAGATGTATGAGACAGTGGAAGGTTTTATTACATATAAATATTGATAATTGGTAAAATATGCTGTATCATTTAATAACAATAATAAAATAGGAAAAGGAATAATTATGAAAGCGAAAATGCATTTAAAGAAAAAAATTGTTTTTTATGTAGTTATTTGCATTGCTGTTTTGATTGGCATATTTCTCGCAGTGAATCTGTACATATTACTGAGTACTCCTAAGCAATATATGATAACATCAGAAAATTATATTGATTATCAGCCACATTATGAATGTTCAGGGTATTCCTCTGCCTATGTATTAAGAAGTCTTGGTCAAGATACTGATGGTTTAGAATTGTATAATGCAATTTCTAATAAAAATAATGATGGTACGGTTCCACCTGTGACTTTAGTTGAATTTCTTGCAGAAAAGGGATACTCCGTAAAACTTTGTAGTGGTACGATGATGCAGTTGAAACACGAAATTAGCAAAGGTACACCTGTTATTGTATTTGTACGAACTTCACCAAAAGAAAATTATTATCATTATCTTCCGATTGTAGGATATGATGAGGAGTATATTTATGCGGCTGACTCACTGAAATATATGAAAAACGCAGAAAACGAATATTATAATCGTATTATTGGAAATAGTGACTTTGATAAGATGTGGGAAACAGGGGGGTTTAGAAAAAATACTTATATAACGATTAGATTGGATAATTAATCTTGCTTTTAAATATTATTATTTTTGCGATCCTTCTATGGTATCTTGAACAGATATGGTAATTACAGAAGTATAGAAAAACAATTTAAAATACCTTCTAAACATTTTAGAAATCGATGATGAAAAATAGAATATTGCAATGATGATTTTATGATAAATAATGAAGGGTGTTACTTTTTATAAGTTCTAAAACTTACGAAAAGGACACCCTTAAGTTATATTATAATGATTATTGTACGAACGTTGTCATGCCAACCGTATCACATTGCTCTCCTTGAATATTTGCATTCATCTTTTGTGAAAAAATTCGATAATATCTTGCACGGCGAGCAACTGCTCCTGTTCCGTTTTCTGCCTGTCCTGATTCATTGTTGATTATGATAATGGATAATCCCAATTACCGTTATATTGTGCATTTGGGCTACCTTGTTTTGGTTGCCAGATTCCTCCGGGAGGTAATTTGTTCCAGTTCTTTGTTTATAACCGATAGCAGTTGAGCCAATATACCCTTCCCCTTCATTAAAGTAGAGTCCGGTCAAAGAATTATTTTGCACTTCACCACCGATTGTACCGCCACCAGTTTCATAGGAGATATTCGCTAGAAATCCTGCCAACTCTCTTTTTTGTGTACTGATATCACCTACAGCCAGAAAGGAGCCATAGTCACATATTTCAGTTGTGAAATACCACACTTTACCTGTTTTATTTCTGTTACTGGTATGTTACTATCTAAATGTAACATATTTGTAACAAATAATAAATATATTTGTAACATACGACCTAACCGGAAGGAGGTTTCTGATGAAATTAACACGATTTGTAGTAGCAACAATGGCAACAATAATAACAGTTACAACATTAGGTACACCAACGGCAGTAAAGGCTGCATCATCTAATAATTCATGTTCTCAATTAAACGGTAATGTGATAACGGTGAGCGGCAGTAGTCAGGATGAAATAAAAGATAAATTAAAGGGTTTAGGAATTAATCTTAATAATCTTAATTTAAAAAATTGCTCTGGATTCCCAAACAATGTAGTTCCAAAAACAAAAGTGGAAAAACCAAAGACAGAAAAACCAAAGACACAAAAACCAAAGGCAGAAAAACCAAAGGCAGAAGTACCTAAGGTGGCAAAACCTGATAAACCAGGAAAAAATGACGGTGGTTCTGAATCAAAAACAGAATTATCTTATGCACAACAGGTTGTGAAATTGGTAAATGAAGAGAGAGCAAAAAATGGTCTTTCTGCACTCACAATAGATAAGTCTGTGGAATCAGCAGCACTTGTGAGATCAAAGGAAATAGAAAAATCATTTTCCCACACCAGACCAAACGGAAGCAGCTTCAGTACTGCATTAAAAGAGCAGGGTGTAGGCTTTATGGGAGCAGGTGAAAATATTGCATGGGGCCAGAAATCACCTGAAGAAGTTATGAACGGATGGATGAACAGTGAAGGCCACAGAGCGAATATTTTAAATCCAAAATTCACAAAAATCGGTGTTGGTTATTATAAAAATTCCAATGGAACAAATTACTGGACACAGTTATTTACTTACTAAATCAAAATAAAAAATAATATAAAAAATAAA